>CAKOYE010000006.1 GCA_934130485.1 uncultured Bacilli bacterium | reverse complement strand
ATAAAATTGAAATAGAAAAAAGTAAAATTAATGAAGAATATATAAATGATTTAAATAATTATAAAATTTTAACTTAGGAGGTGTGATTATGGACTTATATACAGTTAGGAATAATATTATGAAAGGTGTTCCACTACAAGAATTAAATTTAAGAGTATGTTTTTATGCAAGAGTATCAACTGATAAAGATGAACAATTACATTCTTTACAAAGCCAAATATCTTTCTTTAATGATTATATTAGTAAAGTTCCTAACTGGAAATTTATAGGTTCATATATTGATGAAGGTATTAGTGGTACACAGGTTAAAAAACGTGAAGAATTTTTAAGAATGATTGAAGATGCTAAAAGGCATAAGTTTGATTTGATTTTGACAAAGGAAATATCTAGATTTTCAAGAAGTACATTAGATAGTATTAAATATACACAAGAATTATTATCAAATGGTGTTGGTGTATACTTTTTAAATGATAATATAAATACAATACTTCCTGATTCTGAACTTAGACTTACAATAATGTCTTCAATTGCTCAAGATGAAGTGAGAAAACTTTCCGAAAGAGTTTCATTTGGAATGAAAAGAAGTATTGATAATGGTGTAGTATTAGGTTGCTCTAATATTTATGGTTATGTAAAAGACAAAGGAAAACTAGTAATTGATGATGAACAAGCAAAAATGATTAAAATAATATTTGATAGATATGCTAATACTACTGATGGTTTATCTAAGATATCAAGATACTTGTTTAGCTTAGGATATAAAAGTAGAAATGGTAAAATAATTGATACAACAATACTTACTAGAATTATAGAAAATCCTAAATATAAAGGATATTATTGTGGACACAAATCAAAAGTACTAGATTATCGTACTAAACAAAAGAAAAGATTAAATAAATCTGATTGGATTATTTATAAAGATTATGAAAATGTTCCACCTATCGTATCTGAAGAACTATGGGAAAGAGCTAATACTAAATTAAGAGAAAGACAAGATAGTTTTACTAATCGGGTAGTTAATAAAGCTGTATTTCAAAATAGATATACTTATTCGGGAAAAATATATTGTGGTTGTCATAACCTAACTTATCATAGATCAAGTGCTGGAAAAAGAAAAAATAATCCTGTATGGGAATGTCAAGTATATCGTAAAGAAAGTTTAAAAGGGTGTTCTAATCCTAGAGTATTTGAACTAGAACTTGATGAAGTTTTTAAAGATATGTTTAATAAATTATTTAAAAGAAGAAATAATATATTTGATGAGATATTAAATGAGTGTAAAAACTATTTAGAAACTAATAATAGTGAATTAAATACTAAAAATTTAGAATCAAAAATATTAGTTTTAAATAATAAAAAAGATAAATTACTAGAACTTGTTATGGAAGAATACTTATCTAAAGAAGATTATAAAAGACAAGTAAATATTCTTAATGAAGAATTAAATACCTATCAAGAAAAAATAGATGAATTAAAAAATAATAAGAAAAATAAAAACTATATAGAAAATAAAATTAATGAAATTAAAAGTTCATTAGAAAAATGTTTAGAAGATAATGAATGCTATAGTGATGTATTTAATGAACTAATAGATAGAATAATAGTTCATAAACAAAATGATAAACAAATTAAATTAGATATTTTTATTAAGACAGGAGAAAGTGTATATACTACTTCTGATAATTTAGGCAAAAAGTTTCATTTATTAGACCCCGTTACAACAAATAACTGCGGTTAGTGCTGCAATAAATGGTGGATATTTGTATAAACCTTATATTGTTAAAAGTTTAAATGAACCGGAAACAAATACTGTTGTTCAAGAAAACAATAAACAAATTGTAAGGAAAGTAATAAGTGAAGAAACAAGTGAAAAAGTTAGATATGCCTTAGAAAGTGTTGTTTCAAATGGTACAGGACGACCTGCTTACATAGATGGATATAGAGTTGGAGGTAAAACCGGTACTGCTCAAAAAGTAAAAGATGGAAGATATATGGTCGGTAATTATATTGTATCATTTATAGGATTTCTTCCAGCTGATGACCCAGAAGTAATTGTTTATATTGCCGTTGATAATGCCAAAGGTGTTACACAATATGGTGGAACTATTGCAGCTCCAATAGCAAGAACAATATTAAATGATGCTATAACAGCATTAAATATTGATAAAAGAAGTGGTAGTACTGAAAAAAAATACAACTATAATGATAAAAAATATGTTAATGTTGCTAATGTTATTGGAATGGATAAAAATGAAGCAATCAAAAATTTAAAATCGTTTAAAGTAGAATATACAGGAACTGGTAATAAAGTTACTTATCAATCACCTAGTGCAGGAGAACGAATTTTAGAAGGTGAAACTGTAAGACTTTTATTAGAATAAAAAAACTATGATGATTAAATTGATATATCTTAAATGATATATTCAAAATATCAAATCATAGTTTTTTCTATAAATTTTTAATAAGTTTTTTTGAGTATGTAGGAACTAATCTTGAAATTTTAATATTTTCTCCTAAATATTTTATATTTTCAAATGGTTTTAAAATCCAATCATTATTTAGATATCTAACAATATTTTGAATAAGTAAAATTTCATTTTCTTCTATATGTTCACTTGCATCTAAAAAATTTAATATAGTGCTTTCTAGTTTGGTTATTTTTTGATTTATTGTGCTTCTTTTTAATTCACTTATAAGATGATTTACTTCGTGCTTATTTTTTATAATTGGTAATTGTTGTTTCATAATAGCAAGACAAAAATCTAAATTTGTAGGATCCTGTATTATAGATATAGTATAATCGTCTTTAAGAAATATAAAAACTTCATTTAAAATATCAAGTTCATTTTCAAGTATTGAAGTTTCTGAATTAATGATATTTAATGCTTCTTTCATAATTCTTTTATCATTTAAATTTGTGGCATTATTAATATATTTGTTAATTATTATTTTAAAATTATCCATTTTTTACATCTCCTTTTTTTACCAATTGTACCTCGCTTTTTTCTTTATTATTTTCCATCTTTTGAGTATTAATATCGGCCTTTCTTTTTTCTTTTTCTAAATTATCCATAATAGTTTTACTCTCATTTATTACTTTTATAAATTTGTCAACTAACTTTGGATTATAAAAAACACCTAATCCATTATCAACTCCATAAGGCTTTGTATGTCTTTTTAAATCATCAAAAGCTTCATAAGCAGATTTAACTTTATTATATGATCTTTGTGAAGTCATTGCGTCAAAACTATCTGCGATTGCTAATATTTGTGCAAAAAGTGGAATTTCATCACCTTTTAAACCATCAGGATAACCAGTTCCGTCGTATTTTTCATGATGTGCTCTAATTGAATCATTTAAATAACCTAATGCGTTACTAGGTAATAATAGAGTTCCAAGTTCCACATGTTTTTTCATTAAATTGAATTCTAAATCATCTAATCTACTTGTTTTTGTTATAACAGCATCTGGAAGTGCTATTTTACCTATATCGTGAAGATTTGCAGCAAGTATTAAATCTTCTATTTGATTGTCATCCATTCCCAGTGCAAGGCCAAGTGCTTCAGAGTATGTTGCAACTCTTTCACAATGTCCTGCGGTATAATTATCTTTAAATTCAATAAAATTATTCAAAGTATTTGCTAATTTAAATAGGTATTCTTTTGAAATATTTTCAATACTGTTTCCTTTTTCAATTTTTTCATTTATATTTATATTACTATATGTTTCCGATGCTTGTATATTAGTAATTTTTTGTAATTTTCCTATATTTGACATTTGGCACATATCAATTATTTTATTTATAGATAGTTCTGATTTTGTTAATTTGACATTTTTCTTATTTTTTTCTATTTCAATTTCTTCATTAGATAGTTCAAAATTATTTCCAAGAGGTATATCTATTTTTTTAGTACTTACTTTTGCAAGTCCACAACGTGCATTATAAAGTACCTCTATAATTTTACTATCTATTTTACTTTCAATATCACAAATTACAACATCAGGTTTTTCTAATATATGTTTATTTTTTAATTCAAAAAATTTAGTATAGTCATTTGCAATATCTAAAACTTCAAAATGTTCTTCTGGAAGATATTTTTTGATGATTGAATATTCCTTAGAATTAATATCATATAACCATACTATATATTTGCTATTTTTATAATTTTGTTGCATATAATAATCACCTTTATTATTCTAACACATTTTGTAAATAAAATAAGCATATATTTAAAAAATTTTTAAAGTAGTATAAGTTATACATTTTTTTTCATATACTTTATTAGAAGTAAAATATAGACAAGTAGGTGTTAATATGTTTGTACTAACAAAATCTGTTTTAGCAATGATGATTAGTTTTATTCTAGCTGTTTTATTTGGTATATTTTTAATTCCAATTTTAAAAAAAATGAAAGCTTCACAACGAATAAGTATTTACGTAAGTGAGATGCACAAGAGTAAGAATGGTACTCCAACAATGGGTGGCTTAATTTTTATAATACCTGTAATATTAACTATAGTAATATTATATTTTTTAGGGAAGGTAAATTTTAGTTATAATTTATTAATTATTGTTTTTACATTTATTTCTTATTCATTAATTGGATTTTTAGATGATTATTTAATTATTAAAAGACATAATAACAAGGGTTTAACGGAAATTCAAAAATTATTATTACAGATAATTGTTGCGATTATATTTTTTTATTTATTTATGAAAGGTGGAAATGAACCACTCCTTTGGATTAAAAGTCTCAATATAAGACTGGAACTTAACTGGGTATATGGTTTATTTATTCTGTTTATTTTAGTTGCTAGTAGTAATGCGGTCAATATAACAGATGGACTGGATGGGTTAGCTGGCGGATTATCTGTTATTTCGTTTTTAACTTTTGGAATTATTTCTTGGAGTACCGGATGGTTACAAGGATATGATGATATTGCTGTATTTTGTTTTATTTTAATAGGTGGTATTTTAGGTTTCTTAGTTTTTAATTTGAACCCCGCTAAAGTTTTTATGGGAGATACTGGTTCATTATCACTTGGTGCTACATTAGGGGCAATCGCTATTATAACTAGATATGAATTTTTACTTATATTAATTGGAATTGTTTTCGTTATTGAAACATTAAGTTGTATAATTCAAATTATTTATTATAAATTAACTGGTAAAAGATTTTTCCCGATGGCTCCAATTCATCATAGTTTTGAAAAAATGGGATTTAAAGAAACAGATATTGTAAAAATGTTTTTATTTGTTGGTTTATTAGCAAATATGATCGCAATTATTTTTTGTGTATGGATATAGGTGAATTATGAAAAAAAATAGTATAGATTGGTTACTTTTAATTGCGATTATTGTTATATCTATTTTTGGAATTGTTATGATTTATTCTGCATCTTATGTTTGGGCAGAATATAAATTTAATGATGCTTTTAAATATGTAAAACATCAGAGTTTATTTTTTATAATAGGACTTATTTTTATGCATATTATAAGTAAAATTGATTATCATTTATATTTAAAAAAAGCAAATTTAATTTTAATGGGTTGCTTAATTTTACTTATTCTAGTTGCTATTCCAGGAATTGGTATTGTAAGAAATGGTAGTAGAAGTTGGTTTGGTATAGGTTCATTTGGAATTCAACCTAGTGAATTTACTAAATTGGCGCTTATTATGTTTACGTCTAAGTACTTAGTTAATAATGAAAAAAACTTAAAAAATATAAAAAAAGGAGTATTACCAATTTTAGGAATAACAATGCTTGTCTTTGCTCTTATTATGCTTCAACCAGATTTTGGAACAGGAACTATAATTGTAATGTCAATAATTGGTTTATTATTTATAGCAGGGGTCAATTTTAGTTTTTTCTTTAAAATTGGAATAATAGGCGTTATTGGTGTAGTAATTTTAATTGCTGTTGCACCATATAGAATGGCAAGAATTATATCATTTTTAGATCCTTGGAGTGATCCACTTGGAAGCGGATTTCAAATAATACAATCATTATATGCGATAGGTCCGGGAGGATTATTTGGATATGGTTTCTTAAATTCAAGACAAAAACATTTTTATTTACCTGAACCACAAACTGATTTTATTTTTTCAATAATAAGTGAAGAATTTGGATTTTTAGGAATTATTATTGTTGCCTCACTGTTTTTAGTTATTATCATAAGGGGATTTAGAATTGCTAGAAATTGTTCTGATATGTTTGGCAAATATTTAACATTTGGAATTATATTTCAGATAGCATTTCAAACAATTTTAAATTTAATGGTAGTTGTAGGTCTTATTCCTGTAACGGGTGTAACTTTACCATTTCTTTCTTATGGGGGCTCTAGTTTACTTATTACATTATGTAGTATGGGAATAATTCTTAATATATCTAGAAATCAAAAATAATGTAATTATTTTATCAAATATTAAAAAAATAATGTATAATATAATTATAAGGATGTTGATGATATGAAAAAAAGAATTGTTGCTTATATATTGGATATTATTTTAGTTTCAATGATTTCAAGTTTAATAAGTATGATACCATTTATTAATGTTGACTATAATAAATATAAAGATAAATTTGATGAATACAATGAAGAAATAAAAAATTTTGAAGGTTTGAAATCTGATTTTAATACTTATACAGAAGATTATGAATTAAGTTTAGATGAATATGAAAATTTAATAAATGATTATCAAAAATATGCCGATTATTTAACTAGTAAATATGATGAATTAAATCTTTTAACAGATAAGTTAGATGATGATTTAAAGATCATTATTATATTAGAAATTACTGATATAAATAAGGATATTTTATTAGACTATAGTTATAATTTGTGCAAATTAGAGTTTATTCCATCTATAATTAATATTGTTTGTATAATTGTATATTTTGTTTTTGTACAATATTTTTTAAATGGTCAAACATTAGGAAAAAGAATTGTTAGTATAAAAGTTGTAAGAAAAGATGAAAATAGAGCATCAATATTAAATTTACTAATTAGAACAGTTGTTTTAATGGGAATAGTATTTACAACTTGTAATTTAGTTTGTTTACAGCTATTAAGTAAATCAGATTACTTAAATATATTTAATTATATTTCTTATGCATCATATATAAATGAATTCTTGATTTTTGCGACTTCGCTTGTAAATAACGATAATAGAGGATTACATGATTTACTTGGTAATACAAAAGTTGTACCTGTTTTAGAAAATACAGAAAATGTAAAAATAATTGATTCAGAAATAGTGTAAATACTATTTCTTTTGATTTGTTTATAAAAGATAAAAGTTTATTAATTTTTTTTAATGTGTTATAATTATTATGTTTTGCTGTTTTTTTATTGTATGGAGAAGGAGAAACAATGAAATTAGTAAATAGTTTAATTAAGTTTATGTATGGACGATATGGTATCGATGAACTACACAAATTTTGTTTGTGGCTTTATTTATTATTATTTATAGTAAATATTTTTTTAAGGAATAATATACTATCTTATGTAGAATTATTATTAATTATCTTAATGATGTATCGTATGTTTTCTAAAAATATATATAAAAGAAGTAATGAAAATTTAATGTTTATTAAAATAAAAAAAGTATTGTTAGAACCATTTAATAATATTAAAAGAAATTTTCTAGATAGAAAAAAATATGTATATAAAAAATGTCATAAATGTAAAACTACTTTAAGGTTACCAATACCTTATAAAAGAGGTATTAACCATGTTATTTGTCCTGAATGTAAAAATAGAATTACCTGTTTTTCTTTAAGACGTAAAAAAATAGAAATTATAAGAAAGAAGAAAGGGAAGTAAGTATGTTTAAGTTATTTAAAAATTTTAATACAAAAGATTTGTTAATTATAATATTATGTATTATATTTGTTGTTATTCAAGTTTGGCTTGACTTAAAATTACCTGATTATATGTCTAGTATTACTCGTCTTGTTCAAACTGAAGGAAGTAGTATGAATGAAATTATTTTGCAAGGTGTTTATATGCTACTTTGTGCATTTGGTAGTTTATTATCAGCCATTTGTGTAGGATATATGTCATCTCTACTTTCAGCAAGTTTTTCAAAAGTACTTAGAAAAAAAATCTTTAATAAAGTTGAAGATTTTGGAACTGAAGAAATAAAAAAATTCTCAACTAGTAGTCTAATAACTAGAACAACTAATGATGTTACACAAATAGAGATGCTTATTTCTATGGGATTACAATTATTAATTAAAGCACCTATTATGGCTGTATGGGCAATTAGTAAAATTTTAAATAAGAGTATTGAGTGGAGTGCACTAACGGGAGTAGGTGTTGTTGTTCTTTTAGCGACAATAATAACATTAATGTTAATTGTTTTACCTAGATTTGAAATTGTTCAAAAATTAATTGATAAAGTAAATGGCGTTACTCGTGAAAATTTAATGGGTATTAGGGTTGTGAGAGCATTTAATGCTGAAAAATTTGAGGAAGAGAGATTTGACAAGGTAAATTGCGAATTAACTAATACTCAATTATTTAATCAAAAATGTTTCGCAATTTTAAATCCAATGATGAATATTGTTATGCATTTTTTGACACTTGGAATTTATTTTATTGGCGCTATATTAATTGAAAAATCTTTAATGTCAGATAAAATAACATTATTTAGTGATATGGTAGTTTTTTCAAGTTATGGTATGCAAGTTATTATGTCATTTTTAATGCTTGCAATGATTTTTATGATGTGGCCAAGAGCTCAAGTTTCGGCAAAGCGTATTAATGAAGTACTTGATTCAAGCATTTCAATAATTGATGGAAATTATTCTGATGTTGGTTTGGAAAAGGGAACAGTAGAATTTAAGAATGTTTCATTTAAGTATCCTGATGCAGATGAATATTTACTTAAAAATATTTCATTTAAAGTAAATAGGGGTGAAACTATTGCGTTTATTGGTTCAACAGGAAGTGGTAAATCAACACTTATAAATTTAGTTCCAAGATTTTATGATGTAACTGATGGAGAAATTTTAGTTGATGGAATTAATGTTAAAGAATATAGGGGTGAGGTTTTACATAATAAAATAGGTTATGTACCACAAAAAGCAGTTATGTTTACTGGAACCGTTTTCTATAATGTTGCTTATGGTGAGGCAGCTGAAAAAAATATATCTTTAGATAAGGTAAAAAAAGCAATAGAAATTGCACAAGGAACTGATTTTGTTGAAAAAATGGAAAATACTTATGAAGCTCATATTGCTCGTGGTGGAACAAATGTATCTGGTGGTCAAAAACAAAGACTTGCGATTGCTCGTGCTATAGCAAAAGACCCAGAAATTTATATTTTTGATGATTCATTTTCAGCTCTAGATTATAAAACAGATTCGAGTTTACGTCGTGAATTAAAAAAATATACAAAAGATGCTACAAGTATGATTGTAGCTCAAAGAATTGGTACAATTATAAATGCTGATAAAATTGTTGTTTTAGATAAAGGAGAATGTGTAGGAATTGGAACACATAAAGAATTATTAAAGAGTTGCGAAGTTTATAAAGAAATAGCTTTATCACAACTTTCAAAGGAGGAGTTAGAAAATGCCTAGACCAGCAAGAACAATGGAAAAATCTAAAGATTTTAAAGGTTCAATGAAAAAACTTATTAAAAGTTTAAAAAGTTTTCACGTTTTACTTATTATTTCGTTAGTATTAGCAATGGCAAGTGCAATTTTAGCTCTTGTTTCTCCTAACAAATTATCAGATTTAACAAATGAGGTAACACTTGGTATTACTCCAAATATTAGTGAAGAAGTAATTTCTTCAATTATGCATGATGAGAGTATTAGTGCAGAAGATAAGTTAGAATTTTCTAAAATTTTAGAACAAGCTAAGGAAAACACTGATAACAAAACAGAATTACTAGAATCATTTGATGAATTACCAACTAGTATATATGACAAAATAAAACCATCAATTGATATGAAAAAAGTTAAAAATATTGCGTTATTATTAGTTATTTTATATTTGATAAGTGCATTATTTAGTTATATTGAAGGAATTTTTATGACTGTTGTTTCAAATGGTTATGCGAAAAATTTAAGAACTAATATTAGTAAAAAAATAAATAAGTTACCACTTAAATATTTTGACAGTCACGAAACTGGTGATATATTATCACGTGTTACTAACGATGTTGATACAATAGCGACTAATTTAAATCAGAGTTTAACTACATTAGTTACTAGTATTACATTATTTATAGGTTCAATAATTATGATGTTTACTACAAATTGGATTATGGCTTTAACAGCAATTGTTTCAAGTTTAATTGGTTTTAGTTTTATGGGACTTATTTTAGGTAAAAGTCAAAAATATTTTACTGAAAGACAAACTGAACTTGGAAACTTGAATGGTTATATTGAAGAAATATATTCAGGACATAATGTCGTTAAGGCATATAATGGTGATAGAGAAGCTAGAGAAAATTTTGGAAAATTAAATGATAAGTTATTTGTATGTAATAGGAAAAGTCAATTTTTATCAGGTCTTATGCCTCCAATGATGAGTTTTGTTGGAAATTTAGGATATGTTGCTGTATGTGTAGTAGGTGCATTACTTACTATGAATAATACAATTTCATTTGGAGTTATTGTTGCATTTATGATTTACGTTAGATTGTTTACAAATCCAATGGGACAAATGGCTCAAGCTATGACAAGTTTACAATCAACTGTAGCTGCAAGTGAACGTGTTTTTGAATTTTTAAATGAGGAAGAAATGTCAGATCAAAAACATTTGACAAAATACTTAAGTAAAGATTCAGTAAAAGGTGAAATTGAATTCAAAAATGTAAAATTTGGTTATGATAAAGATAAAATGATTATAAATGATTTTAGTGTTAAGGCAAAACCAGGTGAAAAAATTGCGATTGTAGGTCCAACTGGTGCTGGAAAAACGACAATGGTTAATTTACTTATGAAATTTTATGAAATTAATGATGGTGATATTTTAATTGATGGAGTATCTACTAAAGAATTAACAAGAGAAAATATTCATGAATTATTTGTAATGGTTTTACAGGATACTTGGGTTTTTGATGGCACAATCAGAGACAATATTAAATTTAATAAAGAAAATGTAACTGATGAAGAAATTTGGGCTGCATGTAAAACTGTTGGAATTGATCACTTTATTAAAACTTTACCAGGTGGACTTGATTGTAAATTAGATGAAACTGAAACAATTAGTCAAGGTCAAAAACAACTTCTTACAATTGCTCGTGGTATGATTGAAAATGAACCATTTTTAATATTAGATGAAGCTACTAGTAATGTCGATACAAGAACTGAAGAATTGGTTCAAAAGGCTATGGATAAATTAACATCAGGAAGAACCTCTTTTATAATCGCGCATCGCTTATCAACTATTAAAAATGCTGATAAAATTTTAGTTATGAAAAATGGTGATATAATTGAATCTGGTACACATGATGAATTAATGAATAAAAATGGCTTTTATGCTGAACTTTATAATTCACAATTTGAACTATAAAAAAATAACGGATTTTAAACCGTTATTTTTGTGTGCATGTATATCCAAGACTTTCATTTAATTCTTTTAATTTTGTTGCAATTTCTTCACTGCTTTCATTTCCTGTAAATTCATAAAAATTTTTTAAAGTTTCCCATTCTTCGTTATTAACTTTTTCCTCTTCACCATTAGTGATAGTGCTAACAATTTTACCTTTTTCGATATTAATTATACTTGTTTCTGAGTTTTGCTTACATTCAAGGGTAACTTTATCACTTTTACAACCAGTTAAAGAAAAACAAAATATTGCTAAACTAATTATTATTATTTTTTTCACAAATTCACCAACCTCAATATAATTATAACATATTTGAAAGAAAATATAACTTTTACTTATAAAAAATGTAAATTTAATTGAAAAAATATTCAAAAAATTTAAAAAACTGTTATAATTATAAAGGAAGGTGATAAAATGTCAAAGATTAAAGATGTAATAGGAAGAGAAATTTTGGATTCAAGAGGAAATCCAACAGTAGAAGTTGATATTATTCTTGAAAGCGGTATTGTAGGACGTGCCTGTGTACCAAGTGGTGCTTCAACTGGTGAAAGAGAAGCCTTAGAATTACGTGATGGAGATAAAAATCGTTTCTTAGGTAAAGGTGTATTAAAAGCTGTTAATAACGTTAATACAGTTATTAGAAATTTAGTTATTGGATATGATGTATTAGACCAAAAAACACTTGATTACGCTATGATAAACCTTGATGGAACTGAAACAAAATCAGTATTAGGAGCTAATGCTATTTTAGGTGTTTCAATGGCTGCAATGCGTGCTGCTGCTTTATATAAAGGTGTTCCTCTTTATAAATATGTAGGAGAAGGAAAAACATTACCAGTTCCAATGATGAATATTATAAATGGTGGAGCTCATGCTGATAATAAACTTGATTTTCAAGAGTTTATGATAATTCCACAAGCTAGTACAATTCACGAGAGAGTAAGAATTGGATCAGAAGTATTTCATAATTTGAAAAAAGTTTTAAATGAAAAGGGACTTTCAACTGGTGTTGGTGATGAAGGTGGTTTTGCACCAAATTTAGAATCAAATTCAGAAGGATTCGAACTTATTATGGAAGCTATAAAAAGAGCTGGATATGAACCTGGTCGCGATGTAAAAATGGCTATCGATGTAGCAGCAAGTGAATTTTATAATAATGGTAAATATGAACTTGTTGGTGAAGGTAAAAGTTTAACAACTGACGAATTAATTGAGTACTATAAAGAATTAGTTAATAAATATCCAATTATTTCAATTGAAGATCCAGTTGATGAAAATGATTGGGAAGGATTTAGAAAAATTACTGAAGCTTTAGGTGATAAAATTCAATTAGTTGGTGATGATTTATTCGTTACAAACAAAAAATGTTTACAAATGGGTATAGATAATCACGCTGGTAATGCAATCTTACTTAAAGTTAACCAAATTGGTACTATTACTGAAACAATTGAAACTATAAATCTTGCAAGAAGTCATGGTTATAAAACAGTAATTTCACATAGAAGTGGAGAAACTGAAGATACAACTATAGCTGATTTAGCAGTAGGTCTTGATTTAGGTCAAATAAAAACTGGTTCTATGTCAAGAACAGACCGTATTTGTAAGTATAATCAATTAATGCGTATTGAAGAAGAAATAGAAAGAAATAAATAAAAATATTGTTTTTATTAGAATATATATGTTATACTTTTAATAGGATTTATTAAGTGTGGGGGAATTATATGGAAGTTGTTTTGTTTTTATTACTGATAATTTTAATAATTTTTCTATTTCTTTGTTTTAAAATAAGACAAAAAATCCGTGAATTTTCCCTTACTGCTTTTGGTACATCTGATATTATTGAAGGATTTAAAAATCAAAAAATAAAATTAGAAACTGAACCAAAATCGGTAGCTGGTATGGAATGTTTACTTTTACCACAACTTACAAAAGATTTTCCTAATTTGAATATTAATGAAATGAAAAAAATCGCAGAAAATAAAATTTTGTTAAGTTTAGAATCTATTGAAGATAAAGAAATGAAGAAAATTGATTTTGTTAGTGAAAAGGTTAAAAACTGGATAAAAAGTAAAATATCAGATTTAAAGGAAAATGAAACAGTTAATTATGATTCTATAAAGTTTCATCGTACTGTGCTTAATAAATATGAAAAAAATAATGGTATTTGTACTATTGTTTTTCAAACATCATTGGAATATTTATATAGAAAAAATAATGATGAGTATAGAAAGATACAAGATAGAATGAATACTCAATTTATATATATATTTGATGATAGTAAAGTTACTATAAATCAGTCTGGAATAGCGCTTAATTGTCCGAATTGTGGCGCACCTATTAAAAATTTAGGTGAAAAATTTTGCGACTATTGTGGTACTGGTGTAATAGATATTGTGAAAAAAACATGGATATTGAATGATATTTCACAAAATTAAAAAGAGAAAGAGGTATAAAAAATGGGTTTAATAAGATCTGCAATTAGTTCTATTAGTGGAACATTACATGAACAATGGGAAGACTTTATTGTTTGTAACGAAATTCCTAGTGATAATGAGTTATTAATGATAAAGAAAACTACAAAAACTGGTCAAATTTCTGCTCATAGTAGAATTGAGGTAAAACCAGGACAATGTGCTATCATAATGGATAGTGGAAAAATTTTAGATGCAACAGCAGAAGCTGGAATTTACACATTTGATGCATCAACATCTCCATCATTATTTGCTGGACAATTTGGTGGTATGTTTAAAGAAATGTGGCAAAGATTTACATATAATGGTGTACCTGCTAAAGAACAAGCTATTTATTATGTAAATATTACAGAAATTAAAAATAATCTTTTTGGAACACCAAATCCAATTCCATTTCAAGATTGGTCACATCCAATTCCAAATCAAATGACTGGAACTGTAACTCCTTTAAGAGTACAAATCAAATGTCATGGTAAATACACATTTACTATTTCAGATCCAATGACATTTATTGGAAATGTTGGAGTTCGTGATTCTTATGGAAAAACAGAAATGACTGACCAAATGCGTTCTGAGGTTATTGCTGCATTCCAAAATGTAACAAATGAATTAGGAAATAGTAATCATAAAATTCCTGTTTTAGAAATTCCTAGTGCAACAGATGAAATTCAAAAAATGATGGAAGAAAAAGAATTTGATGCTGCTATCAGAAAAAGAGGTATTAGTTTATTAAGTTTTGCAGTTGAATCAGTAACTTTAGATGATGAGTCAAATAAGAAGATTGATAATTATGAATTAAGTTCAAACAGCTTTATGCAACAAGGAACACTTACTGGTGCTTATGCAAATGCTGTTCAAGATGCTGCTAAAAATGAAGCAGGAGCAATGAATGGATTTATGGGTGTTGGTATGATGAATATGGCATCAGGTGGAATCGTTGGCGGTGCTGCACAAAATCCATTTAACAGTCAACAACAAAATGCTTCATTTATGCAAATGAATGATCCATTCGCTAAAAATAATGATGGTAATGCTAATGAAAATGTTGCCCAAGATGTTCAACCAGTAACTGAACAACCAACTGAGGCAAAAAGAATTTGTACTAATTGTGGTAATGAAGTAACTGGTAAATTCTGTACTAATTGTGGCACAAAATATGAAGAACCAGTAGTTAGCGAAAATGTAGAAAAACATTGTTCAAATTGTGGAGCAGTTGTAAATTCGAAATTTTGTCCTGAATGTGGAACTTCAGTAGAATAATAAAAAGTTGAGGAGTGAAAAAAATGAAATGTCCAAATTGTGGAAAAGATGTTAAAGAAGGCGCAAAATTTTGTGTTGGTTGTGGAACATCTTTAGTAGATAAAGAAACAAAAAAAGTAGAAAAAACTAATAGTGAAAAAACTGACGAAGTAAAAGAAAAAGTTGCAACTAAAGTTAATGAAGTAAAAGTAGCTGCTAAAAAAGCTGCTGATAGCGATTTTATGAAAGTTGTTTTATCTAGTTTAATGTTTTTACTTAATATTTTATTAAAACCAGTAAAAACTTTAAAAGAAAAAATTGAGTTTTATAGTAAACCTCAAAATGGTTTCATATTAGCTGGTGTTGTTGCACTTGCAACAATGATTATTAGAGTTATTGTTTCATTTGTAATGGCTTTAATAAAAAAACAATGTACTTCTTCTTTATTTGGAAGTGGAACATGTCTAACTGTTGGTGAAAAACTAAAAGCAATCGACTGGATGGGTATTACTTTAAAACATTTACTAATAATCTTAATTGTAATGTTTGCAATTGCTGGAATTTATTATGTTGCTGGTTTAATCGCTAAAAAAACAACAAATTTCATGAAAATTTTAACAATTACAGCTGTATCTTTAGTACCTGCTTGTGTTGCATCATATTTATTAGTACCAATATTCGGATGGATTAATGTTCATTTTGGTGTAGTTGTAGCTATTATTGGATTTGTATATTCATTAGTAATTTTCTTTACATCAATTAAGGATGAATTTAAATTCAAAGATGCTGATATGGCTATATATTTCCATCTTATCTGTGTTTCGATAATAATTATAATTGCTTATTTTGTAGGTTATAACATTTTAGTTAATACTGTAACTGGTTCAGTTACTAATGGACTTGGAAGTTTAGATTTTTAGTTATAAATTTAAGAAGATTTAAATCTTCTTTTTTTTGTTTAAACTTAATTTATTTTTGAATTTTAATATTTTCTGTGTTATACTTATATTAGTAGTCTAGGAGGTATTTATGGCAAAGAAGAAAAAGAGAAAAGAGGATAAAAAAAGTAGTTCAAACTTTAAAGTGGAAATAGTAGGTATATTACTTGTTTTAGCTTCAATAATTGGATTTGTACCATATAATGGTTTTGTTGGTAATTTAATTAAAGCATTTGCCATTTTTTTATTTGGTGCTTGGTATTGGATTTTTTTAGTATCAATCTTTTTTATTGGTGGTTATATGATCATTAAAAGAGAAAGCGTGAAGTTTTTTAGTATTAAGCTAATTGGTCTTTATATGATGATTTTAAGTATTTTAATTTTTGCTCATTCAACATATATTGATAAGCAATTTGAAGATAAAAGTAATCTTGTAACTAATTTGAATGAAATGGAAGTAATTAAAGAAACTATTGATAATTTTATGGCTTCTATTAATGAAATAAAAGAACCAGTTGGTGGTGGAATTATAGGTGCAAGTGTTTCTGTTTTATTTTTTAATTTATTTGGAACACAAGCAATATGGATAGTAGTTATTACTATTGCAATTGGTGGTTTTGTATTATTTACAGGTTTCTCAATTGTTGATTTTATAAAAAATACTTCTAATAAAGCAAAAGAAAAAATGCTTAAAAGTAAAGAAAAAAGAGATAAAAGAGAAATTGAAAAAGCAGAGCAAAAATTTGATAATGACAATAAAATTGTTGTTTCAAGTGTTGATGAATTGATTAGAGTTAATGAAGAAAAAGCTGATGAGGTAAAAGAAAAAATTGATAAAATCGATAGTAAGCCAGAAGATAAAAACATCAAGAATGAAAATCAAACTGATATAGATAATATAACAATTAATTGTGATGATTATGAAGAAAATAAAGGATACGTATATCCTCCAATAACTTTACTTACAAAACCATCTAGAGATAAAAGTAAAGATAATCAGGAAAGTATAAAGAAAAATGTTCCTATATTAATTCAAGTTTTAAAAGATTTTGGAATAGAAGGAAGAATAATTGCGGCAAATATAGGGCCTTCCGTAACTCAATATGAATTAGAAATCAAAGCTGGTACTAAGGTTAGTAAATTGCTCGGAATTCATAGGGAAATAGCACTTGCACTGGCAGCAAAAGAGGTTAGAATTGAAGCACCAATTCCTGGAAAAAGTACGATAGGAATAGAAATACCTAATAAAAGCATTTCGACTGTTGTAGTAAGAGAAATTTTGGAAAGAGTACCAAAGTCACTTGATGGTAGCAAATTACTTGTTACACTTGGAAAATCAATCGACAATAATCCTGTATGGTGTGAGATAAATAAAACACCTCACTTATTAGTTGCGGGTTCAACAGGAAGTGGTAAATCTGTTTGTATAAATAGTATTATTGTTTCAATTTTAATGCGAGCAAAACCAGATGAAGTAAAACTTGTCTTAGTTGATCCAAAAAAGGTTGAGTTATCAATGTATAATGGTGTTCCACATTTATTAGCACCAGTTGTAACTGATCCTAAAAAAGCAAATATTGCCTTAAAGAAAATTGTTGTCGAAATGGAAAGACGTTATGATGTTTTTAGTGAAAGTGGAACTAAAAATATAGCAGGATATAACACTTATGTTGAAAAGAAAAATGAAACATTGCCAGAAGGAGAAAAATTAAGAAAAATACCATATATTGTTGTAATTATAGATGAACTTGCAGATTTAATGTTAGTTGCCGCTAAAGAGGTTGAAGACTCTATTATGCGTATTACACAAATGGCAAGAGCGGCTGGAATTCATTTGATTGTAGCAACTCAAAGACCATCAACTGACGTTATCACTGGTGTTGTAAAGGCAAATATTCCATCACGTATATCATTTGCGGTTTCAAGTAGTATTGATTCACGTACAATTTTGGATATGACAGGCGCTGAAAAATTACTTGGAAAAGGTGATATGTTATTTTTACCACAGGGCGAAAATACTCCAATAAGAGTACAAGGAACTTATATCTCAGAAGAAGAAATTGCGTCAGTTGTAGATCATGTTATCAAGCAACAAAAAGCTAGATATGATGAAACACTCCTTATGGATGAAGAAGAAATGCACGCAACTACTGGACTTGAAAATTCTAGCGATAATGCTGAAGAACCTTTATATAATGAAATTGTTGAATTTGTAGTTACGCAAGGAAAAGCAAGTGCTTCTCTTTTACAACGTAGGTTTAGGCTAGGTTATAATAGGGCGGCTCGTGTAATTGATTTACTTGAAGAAAGAGGTATAATTGGTCCAAGCAATGGTTCAAAACCACGTGAGGTTTTAGTTAAATTAGATAAAAGTGAAGATTAATTGACTTTGATATATATAAATAGTATTATAAATGTGATAGGAGGAAATTATGGAAAACAAGAAAAAAAGTATTTTGCCAATTATTATTGGAATAGCACTTGTTGTTATAGTTATTATTTTAATTTTGGTTTTTAGAGGAAAATCAGATAAAAAGCTTGATAAGATTGATAAAACAAAAAGTATAAGTAAGGTAACAGAGGTTTTACCAGTAAATTATAAATCAATCGATTGCTCAGACGATTGTAAGTATTTTTATGCTTATAATGGTTCAGATAGTTTGACAGGTAAGTATGATTTTTATACTGAAACAGGTAAAAAAATAGGGGAGTATGATATATCAAAAATTGATAAAAAAATTGCGGCTACTCTTGATATAGAAGATGTTTCAAAAAGTTATTTTATAATGAGTTATATGGATACTGATAAATTGGATTCAAAATATGTTGTTTATAATATGAAAGGTAAAGTAATTGTTGAAGCAGATGATGCTAGTGTATTGACTGATAACTACTTTACTGCTACTAAAGGTGATGTTGAATCAATTTTTGATAATAGTGGCAAAGCTATTTATGAAAATGTTTCTTCAGTTGATTCTTATAACAATAAGTACATCACATTTGAATTAAATGATGTAGATAAGATAATCGATGAAAAAGGAAAAGAAATTTTAAGTGGTTATACTATTTCTAAGGTTGTTTTAGATGATTCAGATGAAATAGATTATTTAATAATAAAAAATACTGAAGATGGTGTTTATAATTATTATAATATTAAAGAAAATAGTAAAAAAGGTGATTCATTTACTGGTTATTCTACAGTTGATGATAAAATTATTATAACTAAGAAAGTTGATTCAAAAAGTAAAAAATTTGTTTTAAATTCTAATGGTGAACAAACAGAATATGTTGAAGAAGTAAAAAATACAAGTTCTAGTCAATCATATTATGATACTGTTAAGAAAAATGTTAATGAAGATAAATATGGTGTTTTTGCGTCTGTAATAAATAAAGAAGATCAAAATTATATATTAGTTAATTTAAAAGAAGAAAATAAATTTGGAGTATTGGATATATCTAAAGATGAATTTAAAGAATTAGGAACTTATAAAGAAAATTCAAATAGAAGATTAACATTAAAGAGAATTTCTAAAGATAGTGATAATTCTACTTCTGATGATGTTATTTATTCAATAGAGTGTTCTACATATTATTGCGATAATGATATTCAATTTATTTATAATTTTACAGAAAATAAATTATTAGCTTCTCGTGATGGCTCTAAGGAATCATTAATTTATTCATTCCAATTATATGAAGATGGAAATTATATAATAGAAAATACAAGTTCAAAATTTAATGATTCTGATAAATATATTTTATATGATAAGTCAGGTAAAGAATTATTAAATAGTGATAATTATATAAAAGTAATAGATGGTAAAATTATGTATTATAGTTCATCAATATATGATACTGGAAAAATTAATTTATACAGCTTAAAAGATAAAAAAGTTATAAATTTAGACTCAGATAATGAAATTATGAGTGTATCTAGTAAACAATTTAAAGATGATAAATTATATCAATTTAGTGATAAGAAAAATACATATTTATTATCAGAAAATGGCGAAGTTGTAAAATTAGATGGTACTTTAAAATCAAATGATGATATAGGTGTTTATTTATCAGATGATAAAAAAATCAGTTATTATAATGTATTTACTAAAGATTTAACAGAATATGAATTAAAACAAAATGAATCTATTAATGATACTAAAGGATATGAGTTAATACCATATAGAAACGCAATTTTTGTTAATAATTCATATGATTATACTACCAAAATTATAGGAAATAATGGTAAGTCATTATTTGAGAAGAAAAATTTACAGATTTATGATATTACAAAAAAATCTGATGGTAGTATCATTATTACTGTAATTGATAAAAATGACAAAAAAGGTCTTTACATAGCTAGATAATTTTTAGCTTATAAAATAGAACTGTAAATGGTTCTATTTTTTATTTTAATATTGATTGATTTAATATTTACTATTTGATATAATAATCTAGGATTAGGAGCGTTGTAAATGAAAAAAAGGGTTATTAATAAACAAAAAGTATTTATTTTTGCAAGTATAATTTTTATTACTTTTTGTGTGATTTTTTATGGATTTCGATTTATTTACTACTATAGAAAGTTTAATAAAAAAACTGAAAGTGGTGAAACACTTCAACTTTTGTCTTCTAAAATTAGAAGTGATAATGAGGAAGCAAAAGCTGGTGATGGATTATATTCTATTGGAAATGAATTCATTTTTAAGGGTAAAAGTGTTAATAATTATGTGATGTATTCTGGATTATTATGGAGAATTGTAAAAGTAAATAATGATGGTTCTATTAATTTAGTTACAGATAAAATTATAAATGAATTTATGTGGGGAACAGAAGATTCAAATTATAAGACTAGTCAAATTAGAAAATGGTTAAATAAATCAGATGATAATACTGGAATTTTTTATTCAAATTTATATAATCCAAATGATTATTTAAAAACCACACTTATTTGTTTAAATACAGTATCAAGTCTTTCATCTTTTAAGTGTGATGACACACTAAATGATGATTATGTAGGATTATTAAGTACACTTGATTATACTAACAGTATTGTTGATGAAGAAACTTACTTAAATATAAATGATGAATATTGGCTTTTAACTATGTCACAAGATAATACTGCTTGGTTTGTAGATTCAAAAAATCTATCAAAAAGTTCAATTCTTGATTCTTATGGTATTAGACCAACTATTACTTTAAATTCAACTGTTTATTATGAAACAGGTGATGGAACATTAGAAAATCCTTATAAAATTGGTTATAACGAAGGATTATCTTTAGGTAGTTTCGTTAAACTTGGAAATGATAATTGGATTGTTTATGAGGTTAATAATGATTCAATTCGCCTTTCCCTAGCAAGTTATTATAACAATGGAAATTCTAGTTATAGATTTGGTGATTCAAATAACTTTTCTGTAACATCAACTAGTAGTTTAGCATATTTCTTAAATAATAATTTTTATGAGAGTTTATCGTATAAAGATTTAATTATAACTAGTGATTGGTATATAGGAGAATATAATGATGATTTCACAAACATATATAAAGACAAAGTATCTGCTAAAGTAGGATTATATAATATTGCTGATATAAAATTAAATAATGATACAAAAAACTATTATTTAATGACAAAAGGTAGTAGTGGTAAAATATTTGGCTTTGATATGAGTGGATATTTATTTGAATCTGCAACTACTCAAAATAGATATATTAAACCTGCTATAACAATTAAAAAGAGCAAAATTATAAGTGGTAGTGGAACAGTTAATGATCCATACATTTTGGAGGCTTAGTATGAATGAATTTGATAATAAAAAATTAGAACAACCGAAAAAAAAGAAAAAGATTTATAAATCAACAATTGTTTTTATAGTTCTTGATTTATGTGCTTTAATATGTTTTGGAATTGTTTATTTTATCCCATCATTTAAAACCATGATTGTTACAACTGCTTTAAGAACTATGACACATAAATATTTAGCTTATGTATTTTATAGTGAACAAATGGTTCAAAATGTTTTAGATTCAAATTATTATGTACCAGTGGACGAAGAGGTTGACCTAGATCAAATTGTTATTGATACAAGTGAAAAAACTCGCTATGATTCTGAGGAAGATAAAGAAATCTTAACACGTGATCCTGGTAATGACGACTATAAAATAATAAATGTAGATATTGGTAATAATAAAGGATATTTAATTGCAATATATGATCCATCTAGAGTTCATTTAATAACAAAAGAAGTTTTAGGTACTAAATTAGGAGAAAGAACTATTGATATGTGCAAGAGATATAATGGTCTTGTTTGCATTAATGGTGGAGGCTTCTTAGAAGAAGATGGTTGGGGAATTGGCTCGCCAATTGGTTATGTTGTAAATAACGGAAAAATTATTTGGAGCTCAGGATATAATCCTAACGCAAATTTAATTGCTATGACAAATGATAATAAATTACTACTTACTGTTGATTCTGCTGAAAACGCTATTGCTAACAGTAATGTTCGTGATGCTTTAGAATTTGGACCATTCCTAATTGTTAATGGTACTCCAATGACTACTGTTGGTGATGGTGGATATGGTAGATCTCCTCGTGTTGCGATTGCGCAAAGAAAGGACGGAATTATTCTATTCTTAGTAGTTGATGGAAGTGCATTATATGTTGATGGTGCTACATTAACAGATATGATTGAACTTCTTATGAGATATGGTGCACATAATGCAGCAAATCTTGATGGTGGAAATTCATCGACATTAATAGTCAATGGAGATACTTACAATAAATTAATGCCAAATGCTGCTAGGACTGGTGGTAGATACGTTGTAAATGGTTGGGCATTACTACCAAAAGCATAAAAAGTGTAAAAAAGTTATAAAAAAATAACTTTTTTTTATGAAAAAAAAGGATTTTGACTTTTTTTGTTGTATATTTATATATAGAGGGTGTATATATGCTTACAAGTGAACAAATAAATGATATTAGAAGTAGTGTTAATATTGTAGATATTGTATCTAGTTATATTCCACTAACTAAAAGAGGAAAAAATTATTTTGGAGTTTGTCCATTCCATCCAGATGGTGATCCAAGTTTTTGTGTTTCAGAGCAAAAACAAATTTATACTTGTTTTTCATGTAAATCAACAGGTAATGTTATTCATTTTGTTATGAATTATGAAAATATTTCTTTTTTAGAAGCAATTAAAGTTATAGCAAAAAAAGCAAATATTAGTATTGATGTTGGAAATATAACTAGTAGTAGTAATGAAAAAAATGAAAATTTGTATGAAATATATGATCTAGCCTCAAAATTTTATCAAAATAACATTAATACAGCAAATGGTACTAAAGCTAAACAATACTTGTATGATAGAGGATTTTCTGATGAAATAATAAAGGAATTTATGATAGGATTATCTCTAACTAATCACGATTTATTAACAAAAATTTTGTTAAATAAGAAAAAAAATTATGATGATATGTTAAAAAGTGGTCTAGTTGTAAAGAATAATTATGGATATAGTGATATATATAGTAATCGTATAATGTTTCCAATTTGGGATATTACGGGAAAAGTTGTTGGATTTAGTGGTAGAGTTTTTAATGGTGAAGATACAAGTAAATTTGCAAAATATATAAATACTAAAGAAACACCTATATTTAAAAAAGGTGAGCTTTTATATAACTACCATCGAGCTAAAAATAGTTGTAGAATAAAAAATTCTGTAATAATTGTGGAAGGACAACTTGATTTAATTAGAATATATAGTGTTGGTATATCCAATGTTGTTGCTACAATGGGAACTGCATTTACTAAAGAGCACGCTATGTTAATAAAAAGGCTTGCTAGAGATGTAGTTATTTGTTTTGATGGTGATTCTGCTGGAGAAAAGGCTACTGTTGCATGTGGTGATGAATTAAGTAATATTGGAATGTCTCCAAAAATAGTAAGACTTGAAGATAATCTTGATCCAGATGAATACATAAAAAAATTTGGTGGTCAAAAATTCATTGATAAAATAGAAAATCCAATGAACTTTATGGATTTTAAATTGTCATTTTATAAAAATGGTAAAAATTTTAATGACAATAATGATATTGCTAAATATGTTAATACTATTATTGACGAGTTATCAAAAATTGATGATGATGTATTAAAGGAACTAACTTTAAAAAAAATTAGCCTTGAATCTAATTTAGATATTGACTTTTTGAAAGAAAAATTAAATAATAAGAAAATACCTATAAAAAAGAAAGAAAATCATCAAGAAAATATCAATAAAGAAAGTAAATATGAAATGGCAACTAAACATTTGATATACTATATGCTTAAAGATAAGAAAGTTATAAAAAGATATCAAGATTCTAAGGTATTTATTCCAAATGAAAAGTATAGATTATTAGCAAAGGAAATAAGTGGTTTTTATATAAACTATGGATATATAAGTGTTGCAGATTTAATGAATTCTTTTAACGATGATAAAGAAATGATTAATTTGATAGGATCAATAATAACACTTGATTTAAATGAATTTTATGATATACTACAAATTGACGATTATATAAATGTGTTAAAAAGTTTTTCTATAGAGGGTGAAATTAAAATTTTAGAAAACAAGTTACATTCAACAACTGATCGAACTGAAAAAATGGCTTTAGCACAAAAATTACTTGAAATAAAAAAAGGACAAGATAAAAAAGTGGAGGAAAATTAAGATGAATGAGATTAAAACATTTGATGAAAGAAAAAGTGAACTGGTAAAAAAAGGAAAAGAAAAAGGATTTATAACTTATGAAGAATTAGCAAATTCATTAAAAGGTTTAGATTTGGACTCAGATTCATTGGATGAACTTTACAATTTATTTAATGAGAATAATATTGCAATAGTATCTGATGATGATGATGCTAGTAGTGGTGAAGATAAAATTCTTTTAGATGATAATGATATTACTAAGGATTTAACTATTAATGACCCTGTTAGAATGTATTTAAAGGAAATTGGACAAATTAAATTATTAACAATGGAAGAGGAATTAGCACTTGCAGATAGAATTTTAGCTGGTGATGAAACTGCTAAAGCTATTTTAGCAGAGGCTAATTTACGTTTGGTTGTAAGTATTGCAAAAAGATATGTTGGAAGAGGAATGTTATTTCTTGATTTGATTCAAGAGGGAAATATTGGTCTTATGAAAGCTGTCGAAAAATTTGATGTATCAAAAGGGTATAAATTTTCAACATATGCAACATGGTGGATTAGACAAGCAATTACTAGAGCAATTGCAGATCAAGCAAGAACTATTCGTGTTCCTGTACATATGGTAGAAACTATTAATAAATTAGCACGTGTTCAAAGACAATTAACTCTAGAATTAAATCGTGAACCAAGTGAAGAAGAACTTGCTAAAAAAATGAATGTTTCGATTGATAAAATAAGAGATATTTATAAAATATCACAAGAACCTGTATCTTTAGAAACCCCAATTGGTGAAGAAGATGATTCTCATTTAGGTGACTTTATTAAAGATGAAAGAAATATGAGTCCCGAAGAATATGCAGAAAACGAACTATTAAAAGACGAAATTTCTGAGGTTTTATTAACTTTAACAGAACGTGAAGAAAAAGTAATTCGTCTACGTTTTGGACTTGAAGATGGAAAATCAAGAACATTAGAAGAAGTTGGTCAAATGTTTGGGGTTACTCGTGAAAGAATAAGACAAATAGAAGCCAAGGCACTAAGAAAATTAAGACATCCATCACGTTCTAGAAAGTTAAAAGATTATATTAGTGACTAGTATTAATTTATCAAAAAGACTTCAATCAATTGCTGATATGATTGACTATAATAGCAATGTTGTAGATGTTGGTTGCGATCACGGTCTTTTGGATATTTATTTAACTTTAAATAAAAATTGCAATTGCATTGCATCAGATATTAGTAAAAATGTATTAGAAAATACCAAAAATAATGTTGAGAAATATCATTTAATTGACAAGATTAAAATTATTTGTAGTGATGGACTTAAAAATATAGATATTAAAATTCCTGATAAAATTGTTATATCAGGAATGGGAACATCTACAATATTAAATATTTTATCTACAAAAAAAATAAATGAAATTGATAATTTAATTATTCAGTCAAATAATGAAATTGATAAATTAAGATATGAGATTTGTAAAATAGGTTTTTATATAGAGGGTGAAAAAATTATTTTTGATAAAGACAAATATTACACTATAATCAATTTCAAAAAAGGAAAGAAAAAATATTGTAATGTTGATTATATGTTTGGACCGATTGCAAGATTAAATAATGAAAATTCTAAGTATTTTAATATATTATATGAAAAAAATAAAAAAATTTTAAAAATGATTCCTAACAAATATGTGGTAAAAAAATTAAAGCAATATAATTATTTAAAAAAAATAAAAAAATTCACATGTGTATGATAATGTGATTTTTTTATACAAAAAATGTTGGTTGATTATAATTATCTATGTTATTTGTAGCATTAATTGTTTGTTCTGAACCATTTTTTTCAATTTTTTCGTTACTTGTATTTTCATAATTATTTTTGTTTGGTGTATCGATTTTTTTAAATTCATTCATAATTTTGAACATAGTTTTAGCATTATTTATAATAGGAGAAACTTGTTTTACCATAGGTATTGCTTGATTTACAATTCCTAATGTCTTCTGCACATTTGATAAAATACCAGACCAACTTGTTCCTTTGATACCACCTAAAATACCTGATAAAACTCCTTTACTAGCAGGAGCAGTATATGGTGTATAGCCAAAATAAGGTGAATAATAGTTCATAATTAAATACTCCCTTCTAAATTATTATATGAAATAATAAAAAAATGTTTTACAAATTGTACATTTATGGTATAATTTATGTTAGAATAAATAGTGGAGTATATAATAAGGACATTGGTGATGTGTGATGATAAAAAAAATTCTTTTAGCACCATTTAATTTTATTTTTAAAATTATATCTTTTATTTTAAGTAATTTTTGGCTAGGTTTTCTAGTTTTGTGTTACTTGGTATATTTTGTTGTGTCAAGTATTTTAAAATTTATTACTTTCCCTATAAGATATATTCTTAAAAAGAAAAAGAATAGTGAAAAAAATTTATTAAAACAAGAAAAAGTTAGGAAAGAAAAACTCAGCAAATTACAAAAAATACAAGAAAGACAAAAAGCTCAAGAAAGAAAGTATTTAGAGGAACAAGAAAGAATTGCTGCAAAAAAAAGAGAAAAAGAAGATGGTATTGTATATGCCAAACGAGAAAGAAAAAAATTTGGCGATATAATAAGTGATTTCTTTATGTCTATAATATCAATTCCTAAAAAGATTAAGAAAAAAAATGATGAGGCAAAACAAAAACAAAGAGATAGAAAAAATTTATCTAGACAAGTTTTATTAATTGATTTTGATGGCGAAGATGCCGTTAAAAGTAGTGAAAAGCAAATATATGAATATGTTGCTAAAGATACTGAAGGAAAAATAATAAAGGGATATTTTGATGCTTTTTCTAAGGTTGAAGTTCACTCATTTTTGCTTAATGAAGGATATGAGGTTTATAGTATAAGAACTTCTAAGTGGATTAATTTTTTTCACAGGAATTATTCATCAAATAGGGTAAAGATTAAAACCAAAGATTTGATTTTCTTTCTAACGCAACTATCTACTTATATTAAAGCTGGAATTCCACTTGTAGATTCACTTAAAATTTTAAGTAGACAATATAAACAAAAGAGTTATCAAAGAATATTTAAATCTATGATGTATGATTTAACAATGGGTGAAAATTTTAGTACTGCTATGGAAAAACAAGGTGTTGCTTTTCCAAAATTACTAATAAATATGGTTAGAGCTTCTGAAATGACAGGTGAGCTACCTGAGGCACTTGATGATATGGATCAATACTATACAGAGGCAGAAGCTACCAGAAAACAGATGATAACAGCGTTAACTTACCCATCTGTTATATTTGTTATTTCGATTGCAGTAATGACTTTTATAATGGTATTTGTTGTTCCAAAATTTGTTGAAATATACGATGCAATGGATTCAGCACAAATTCCAAAATTTACAATTATAGTAATGAAGATTAGTGATTTTTTACAGAATAATTTAGTATTTTTACTTATTTCTATAGTTATAATTATAATATTAATAAAATGGCTTTATGACAATGTAAAAGCTTTAAGGATGTTGATGCAATCATTTGCAATGCATTTGCCAGTTTTTGGTAATATAATTATTTATAATGAGGTAACTATGTTTACTAAAACATTCGCGTCATTATTAAAACATAATGTTTTTATTACTGATAGTATGGAAATATTAAATAAAATAACTAATAATGAAATTTACAAAAATATGATATTAGATACTATAAATAATTTAGCTAAAGGTGAAAAAATTTCTGCAGCATTTAAAGATCAATGGGCGTTTCCAATTCCAGCTTATGAAATGATTGTAACAGGAGAAAGAACTGGACAATTACCAGAAATGATGAGTAAGGTATCAACATATTATCAAGAACAACATAAAAATTCAGTAACAAGAGTAAAAGCATTTGTAGAGCCAGCTTTAATTATATTCTTGGCTGTGGGAGTTGGTTTTATTGTACTTGCTATAGTTATCCCAATGTTTAATATGTATAATGAAATTCAATAGAAAGTAGTGTGTATGATGGAAGTATATTATTGTATTGTAATGTTTATTTTAGGTTCTGTCCTAGGTTCATTTTATAATGTAGTTGGCTATAGAATTCCTAAGGGAGAATCAATTGTATTTCCATCTTCACATTGTACTAATTGTGGCCATAAATTGAAAGCTTATGAGTTAATTCCAATTTTTTCATTTTTGTGTTTAGGTGGTAAATGCAGTAAATGTAAAAATAAAATTTCGTGGTTTTATACAATATTTGAACTGTTAACTGGAATTTTATTTGTTTTAAGTTACATAATTTTTAAAAATAATATTATTGATTTAGTTATAGCGTTAACTTTTATTTCGATGATAATTATTATATTTATAAGCGATTATCATTATTTAATTATTCCTGATTCAGTTTTGATTTTCTTTGCTAGTTTATTATTAATTGAAATTGTTATAAAAAATGGTATTTCAAATATATATATACCATTATTAAATGGTGGATTTTCATTTCTATCAATGTATTTAATAAAGTTATTAGGTGATTTTTTGTTTAAACGTGAATCAATGGGTGGTGGAGATATAAAACTATTATTTGTAATTGGAATGGTTTTAGGCTTTCCAGAAGCATTAACATCAATTTTTGTAGGTTCATTAATAGGTTTACCAATTGCTTTCATAGTTTTAATTAGAAAAAAAGATCACATCATACCATTTGGTCCAATGTTAGGAATGGGTTCAATAATAATACTATTAACACAATTTAATGTTATTAATTTTTTTAACTCTTTAATTTAGGAATCTGTTTGATTCTTTTTCTTTACATTAAATGATTGGACTGTTATAATAAAACCTCTGGTAGGTGATAGAATATTATTTGAATAAAAAAATATAACAAATTATGTAAATTTTTAATTAAAAAAATATCAGTAGTTATAAATATTTAAAATTGATAACAAATTAAAAATGTAAAATAATAAAAAATTTTAAAATATTAAGGTGATTATATGGAAAAATATCGTGAAATAGAAAAAAGTATAATAAAAAAATATCGTAAAGAAATATGGAGTAAATTCATAAAGGCAGTAAAAGAATTTGAATTAATTAAAGATAATGATAAAATCGCGGTTTGTATAAGTGGAGGTAAAGATTCATTTTTACTAGCAAAATGTTTAGAAGAATTAAAGCGTCACGGACAAATTAAATTTGATTTAGAATTTATTGTTATGGATCCCGGTTATACTAAGGAAACATTGAATCAGGTAATTGAAACTGCTAAAATTTTGAATTTAAAAATAAACATTTTTAAAAGCAATATTTTCGAAGTATCGAAGAAATCATTAGGTGATAATCCTTGTTTTTTATGTGCTAGAATGCGTAGGGGACACTTATATAATAAAGCTCGTGAACTAGGATGTAATAAAATCGCACTTGGACATCATTTTAATGATGTAATTGAAACTGTTATATTAAATATGATCTTTAATGGTCAATTTTCGAGTATGATGCCCAAATTAAAAAGTGATAATTTTGAAGGATTAGAATTAATAAGACCACTATATTTTATATTTGAAAAAGATATTATTTCTTGGGCAAAAAGTAATGATTTAAGTTTTATAGGGTGTGCTTGTTCAGTAACTAAAAAAGGAATAGGCAGAAGAAAACAAATTAAAGAATTAATTGAAAACTTAAAAAGTATTAATCCAAATATTGATTATAATATTTTTAAATCAACTTGTAATGTAAATTTAAACACAATGATATCTTATTATAAAGATTCGATTTGTTATAATTTTTTAGATAATTACGATAAATAGATTTTTTTCTTGCATATTTTTTTCATATTATGATATAATAAAAATGTCTAGAAGATTGGAGAAGCTCATTTAAGAAAAACCTACTAAATTATAACGATTGGGAATCTAATTTATTAGTGGTGTTGAATATTTGCACATTTTTGCAAAGATCCTAAAGCTAATAATGTGATGCCCCCCTGGGAGACTAGGTTTTGATCGTTAAGGGCCCCATCTTCTGGGCTTTTTTTGTTTAAGCAATAAATTGTTTCTTTTTTATAATCTAAAAACATAATTCAAAAGTAATTTAATTTTGAATTTTTTTATTAAAAACATTTATTGTTAACTTTAAATTAATTATAAACTATAATAAGTCTATTATTGCTATAATAATGTTAACAAATGGATAATAGAGGTGTTATATGATTATAGGATCAAGATTAAAAGAGGAAAGATTAAAGAAGGGATATTCACAAGAACAACTTGGAACTTTAGTTGGTGTATCAAAGGTTTCTATATCAAACTATGAAAGAGGTCTTGAACAACCAAAAATGAAAAGACTTCAAAAACTTATTGATGTTCTTGAAATTTCTCCAAATTATATTTTAGGAAAAGATGTAGATATTATTTTAGAAACTGATGAAGAATATCGTTTTAAGATTTCGAAAATGGAATTAGAAATAATTAAACAACTTAGACAACATCAGAATTTATATAGAAAAATGTGCAATGAGCCAAAACGAACCATAGACTTAATTGATATGAAATTAAAAAAAGAAAAAGTAATATAAAGTGATATAATAATATTGTGGTGGTAATATGGAAACTATGTTAGAAAAATTTTTAGAATATTTAAAATTTGAAAAAAAATATTCTGATTTAACAATAAAAAATTATAAAAGAGATATAGAATATTTTATAGAATTTATAAATGACAAAAAAATTAAAAGTATAGATGATATTGAATATCAAACAGTTAGAAATTATTTAATTCATCTTCATAATCATCAATATTCAAAAAAAACAATTTCTAGATATATAAGCAGTTTAAGATCTTTTTTTAAATTTTTATATATGGAAGGTAAAATAAAAAATAATCCTATGACATTAGTATCAAATCCAAAATTAGATAAAAAATTACCAAATTTTTTATACTCAAATGACTTAGAAAATTTACTTTCTTCTCCAAAAAAAGATAATATATATGGAATTCGTGATACGCTAATTTTAGAAATTCTTTATTCAACTGGAATAAGAGTAAGTGAGTTAGTAGATATAAAGATTAAAAATATTATTTTTAATGAACATCAAATAAAAATAAATGGTAAAGGTAATAAACAAAGGTATGTTATTTATGGAGTGGTGTGTGAAAAAAAATTAAATAATTATCTAAAAAATAGTAGACCTTTTTTAGATAGAAATAACTCGGAATATTTATTTTTAAATAAAAATGGTTCAAAAATGACATCAAGATTTATTGAAATGTTAATGCATAAATATCAAAAATCATCTAATATAAAAGTTAATGTAACACCACATACATTAAGACATACATTTGCAACTCATCTTCTTGAAGGTGGAGCAGATTTAAAGACTGTTCAGGAATTGATGGGACATGAGAGTTTATCTAGTACACAAGTTTATACACATATTACAAGTGAGAGATTGCGTAATGTTTACCTAAAAACACATCCTAGATCTGGTAATATCAAAAAATAATAATTGTTTTTTATTATTTTTTTTGATATACTATTCTAGAGAATAAAATAGGAGGATTAATATGACAAAATATGTTTATTCATTTGATGAAGGTAATAAAGATATGCGCGAGTTACTTGGTGGAAAGGGTGCTAATTTAGCAGAAATGATTAATATTGGTTTACCTGTTCCAAGTGGCTTTACCGTAACAACAGAAGCTTGTAATCTATATTATTCTTCTGGACAAGTATTAAGTGAAGAAATAAAAAAAGAAGTTTTTGAGCAAATAAATAAATTAGAAAATAAAACTGGAAAAAAATTTGGTGATTTAAGTAATCCATTACTAGTATCAGTCAGAAGTGGATCACGTGCTAGTATGCCTGGTATGATGGATACTGTTTTAAATTTGGGACTTAATGATAATGTGGCAGAAGGTTTCGCTATAAAGACAGAAAATAAACGTTTTGTTTATGATTCATATCGTAGATTTATTCAAATGTTTGCTGATGTAGTAAAGGGGTATTCTAAATCATCATTTGAAAGAGTTTTAGATCAAATTAAGGCGTCAAAAGGTGTAAAATATGACACTGATTTGAATGAAACAGATATGTACGCTATTACAGAAAAATTTAAGGAAATATATAAAGAATTATCAGGAAATGATTTTCCACAAGATCCAAAAGAACAACTGTTTGAAGCAATTACTGCGGTATTTAGATCTTGGAATAATGAAAGAGCAATTGTTTATAGAAAGATGAACGATATTCCATCATCTTGGGGGACTGCTGTTAATGTTCAGGAAATGGTTTATGGAAATAGTGGAGAAAATTCTGGAACAGGTGTAGCATTTACTAGAAATCCTGCTAATGGTGAAAATGAACTTTTCGGTGAATATTTAATCAATGCACAAGGAGAAGATGTTGTTGCTGGTATTAGAACTCCACAATCAATTTTGACTTTACGTGAGGTAATGCCTAATGTTTATGAGCAATTTTTAGTTATTGCTAAGAAACTTGAAAATCATTATAAAGATATGCAAGATATGGAATTTACAATTGAAAATGGAAAACTTTTTATGCTTCAAACTAGAAATGGTAAAAGAACTGC
>CAKOYE010000005.1 GCA_934130485.1 uncultured Bacilli bacterium | reverse complement strand
GATAATGGTAATGGTGCTTTAGATTATGATAAAGAATTTAAAATAACAGGTGGCATACTAGTTGCTAGTGGTTCTAGTGGAATGGCACTTAATACTTCAAATAGTTCTACTCAAAATTCAATTATGATAAATTTTTCTGAAACTATAAATAATTCAGAATTAATAAGTATTTTTGATAGTAATGATAATGAAATATTTACATATAGTTCTTCTAAAAAATACCAAAATATAGTTATATCTATACCGGATTTAAAGAAAGGTGAAACGTATACTATATATAAGGGTGGTAGTACAAATTCTATAGAAAATAATGGTTTATATGAAGTTGGGTCTTATGTTGGTGGTTCTAATTATAGTAAATTTACTATAGAAAATACTGTTAATTCTATTGGAAATACTAAAAATTCTTTTAATCCAATGAATAGAGAATAGTGCTTGCGTCTAGCAAGTTTTTTCTTTAAAAAGTATTTTATAAATTCTATAATTGTGATAAAATTATTGTGGAGATGAGAATATGAAACCTGTTGTTTTATGTATTTTAGATGGATGTGGTATTAGAAAAGAAAGTGATGGAAACGCTTTTTTGAATGCAAATAAACCAACATTTGATATGTTGATGGAAAAATACCCACATTCTATTTTGCAAGCAAGTGGACCTTCTGTAGGATTGCCTGAAGGCCAAATGGGTACTAGTGAAGTAGGACATATGAATTTAGGTTCAGGAAGAGTAGCTCTACAACCTCTTCAAGCTATTAATGAATCTATTAAAAATAAAACTTTTTTTGAAGATGAAAAAATTGTTGAAGTTTTAAATCACGTAAAAAATAATAATTCAAATTTGCACATAATGGGACTTTTATCTGATGGTGGTGTTCATTCACATATTGATCATTTATTGAGTCTTTTAGATATGTGTAAGATGTATAATGTTGAAAATGTGTATTTGGATATTTTTACAGACGGAAGAGATACTTATGAAAAAAGTGCTAAAAAATATTTAGACATTTTAAGTGATAAACTTAATAAACTAAATATAGGTGTAATTTCAACAATTTCTGGAAGATATTATGCGATGGATAGAGATAATAATTTTGATAGACTAAAGTTAGCATATGATGCAATTTGCTATGGTGTTGGAGATAAATATAGTAATTATGATGAGTATTTATCTGCTAACTACGATAATGGAATAAATGATGAATTTTTTATTCCAGGAATAATTAATGCTTGTCCTATTAAGGATAATGATGGAATTATTACTTTTAATTTTAGAAAAGATCGTTTAAGAGAGTTATTTACTGTCTTAAGCAATGTTCACGAATATGAAAAAATGGCCTTAGAAAAAAATCTAAAATTAATAGATTATAAAAATTTAGATATTTTAACTATGTTTCCAGTAACTGAAACAGTTAAGGCTCCTCACGCTTTTGATGATTTAAATATGAAAAATATTTTAGTTGATTATTTACATAATTTGGGAAAAAGTCAGTTAAGGCTCGCTGAAACAGAAAAATTTCCACACGTTACATTTTTCTTTGATGGTGGAAGAGAAGTTGAATATTCTGATATGAAAAAAATTATTATTCCTTCACCAAAGGTAGCAACTTATGATCTAAAACCAGAAATGAGTGTTTATGAGGTAACTGATAATTTTCTACGTGAGGCTAAAAATTTTGATGTTGTAATTATGAATTTGGCAAATGGTGATATGGTAGGTCACACTGGTAATTATGATGCGGCTATACAAGCTGTAGAAGATATGGATAGTTGTTTATCAAAAATTTATAATAAAGTTATGGAATTAAATGGTATTTTAGTTATAATTGCCGATCACGGTAATTGTGATATGATGTGGGATAGTAATCATAATCCAGTAACAAGTCATACAACTAACCCTGTACCTTGTATTGTTACAAAAGAGGGAATTAGCTTAAGTGATGGCAAATTGGCTGATATTGCACCAACACTTTTATATTTAATGGATTTACCAATACCTAGTGAAATGACTGGAAATGTTTTAGTAAAATAAAGGATGTGAATATATGATTTTTAAATTATTACTTCTTATAATATTTAATTTAATTTATACTTTAAATAATTATGTTGGAGTTTTTAATTTAATTATTGTAAATATTATCCTTTTTTTTGTGGAATTTTTTATTGTTAGGATAAAAATTAGTTTTAAATTAAAAAAATTTTTTTTACCCTGTTTGTTTGCATTATTATTGATATCTTTAAATGAGGATATTTATATATTTGGATATAAGAATTTAGATGTATGTATAAAAAAAGTATCAGGCGATTCTGTTAAAATTAATTCAATATACTTTGATAGTCAAAAAATAAAACTTAGCGATAATCAAAATTATGATAATAATCCCTATAATATTTATAATAAAATAACTGAAGATTATAGTTATGAAATATCTGATTATTATAATTTTAAAACTAATAAATCTAGAAAAGTAATTATTAATTTTGAAAAAAATAATTTTGGCTATGATATATTAATTAATCAAGATAGTATTTATGTTCCTTCTAGTCTTATTGATAGTAATTATACATATTATAAAGTTTATGATAATTATTATTCATATATTATTGATAATGTAAATTATGATAATCCTTACTTTTTACTAAACTTTATAATTTCTTTTTTAGCATTATCTATTATTATTTATTGTGTTATAGAAAATATTAAAAGGAATAATTTTATACCTAATTTTATATTTTTGTCTTTATTTCTTTTTGAGTTTAATAATTTAATTTTAATTAATTTATTTTATAAAGTATTGCTTTTTATTTTTATATTTTTATGTTGTTTTATTATTAAGAGATATGATATAAAAATTATAATACACGATAGAAAAAAATTATTTTTAAATTTGTTTATAAGTTTTTTTACAACATTTTCTTTTATAGGAAATTTATATTTAGATAAAAAAATAGTATTAATAGATATATTAATTTTTATTTCGTTCATATTTTGGCTTTTATATATTATACAATTTATAAACCATTTTATGCCTTATATATTTAAATATTTTTATAAAAAAAATAATATTAATATACTAGATAAAATTTTCCTTTTTTTAATACCATTTATAGGCTTTATATCATATTCATTTATTTTTTATCCTTATATTATAACTACTGATGGTAATATGCAGATGATTGATGTATTATCTAGGACACTTTCAAACTGGCATCCTTATTTTAGTACTTTAATTATGAATATTGTTTATAATATTTTTAATAGTTTTAGACCATTAATTATTATTAGAATATTGGTAACAAGTTTTTTAATTAGTACGGTTTTTACATATTTTATGAAAAATGGAATAAGAAAGAGTTTAATTTATATTTTAGTTGTATTTATTTCTTTCAATCCAATAACAGGAGTTTATATGGTATCTATTATAAAGGATACTACTTATGTTATATTTTTATTATATTTAGTTTTTTTAATAATGAAATATACTGATAATAATTTTAACTTTTTTGATTATATTCTTTTATATATATCACTTTTATTTATTTCCTTGTACCGTCATAATGGCATATATGTATCTTTTGCTTGTGTTTTTATGTTTTTATATTTTATTTTTAAAAGAAAAGATAAAGGGTTAATAATAAGTTGTTTAACTTTAATTATTACTATTTATTTGGTTAATGTTTCATTATATAAGAAATTAAATGTTAAAGATGGATTAGAAAATAGTGATGTTGTTTCTTTTGCACACGGGTTACAATATGTAATAACTAAAAAAGATGATAAAGATATAGATGATTTTTTTAGTGGAGTAATTTCTTTAAATGAACTAAAAGATTCATACAATAAAACTAATATTGATGTTTTACTTCATTATGTATCTGTTCCTTTTAGAAATGTTGATATAAAAAAGAATGATTTGATAAAATTATATATTAACAAATTTTTTAAATATCCTTACCTAATTATAACAGATAGATTATACGGTACTGATATATTGTGGAATGTTTTTAAAAGTGATAATATACAAAATTATAATTATCAGATAAAAGAAAATGAATTTGGAATAGAGTCTTATGATTATCATCATATTGACTTTAATGACAATTTTTTTAAGAATGCTATATGTAATATATTGTTATATTTTTCTTGTAATAAAATATTAGATGCTTTATTTTTTAGAGTAAGTATATATATTTCTTTAATTATTTTCTTTTTTATAAACTACGGAAAGAAAAAAAATATTTTTAGCTTATTTCCAATAATTATTAATATATTAACATTTGTATTAGTTTTGCATCATCAATCTTATAGATATGTTATGTTTATTCCACTTATTTTTATTCTTTATTTTTTAAGAATTATTATAGATAATAATCAAGAATATGAATAATTTTGTGTTATAATGTATTTGATGGTGATGTATTATGTCTAGAGTAGCAGTTATAATTCCTTGTTATAATGAAGAAAAAACAATTGGAAAAGTTATAGATGATGTAAAAAAAGTTATTCCTAATTGTCAAATTTTTGTAGGTGATAATAATTCTAGTGATGATACTTTTAGTGTTAGTTTAAATCATGGCGCAATTGTAAAAAAAATTCATAAACAAGGCAAAGGTAGTGTAATACGTAAGTTATTTACAATAATAGATGCTGATATTTATGTTATGATAGATGGCGATGATACCTATGATGTTAGTTCGTTATTAGAGATGATTTCTTATATTGAAAATGAAAATTATGATGTTGTTGTTGGTAATAGATTAGCTACAACATATTTTAGTGAAAACAAACGTGTATTTCATAACTTTGGTAATAAACTTGTAAATAATTTTATAAATTTTCTATTTAAAGGTCAAATTCAAGATACTATGTCTGGATTTAGAGTTATGAGTCGTCAATTTGTAAAGTCGTTGCCACTTTTAGATAATGGTTTTGGTATAGAAACGGAAATGACTATTCATATTTTAAATAAAAATTATTCAATTAAAGAAATTCCCGTAAATTATAAAAATAGGATTGAGGGGAGCTATTCAAAATTAAATACATTTTCTGATGGTGCTAAAATTATTAAAACTATAATATATTTATTTAAAGAGTATAGACCAATGTTGTTTTTTTCAATTTTTTCAATTCTATGTTTAATTATCTCAATAATTTTGTTTGTTCCAATTTTTGCAGATTATTTAAAAACTGGAGTTGTTCCAAGATTTCCAACATTAATAGTATCAGGAGTTATTTTGATATTATCACTTATCTTTTTTATAACTGGGGTTATTTTGGATTCAATAAAAAATAAGTATAATCAATTGACTGAAATTATAAATAATAAATATAATAATTAGTATTGAATATATATTAATAAAATGATATAATTTATTTATGTTTTAAATACATTGAACTTGAGGAGTAAATTAATTTTAATTTTAAGAGAGTTAGTGTTTGGTGCAAACTAATAATTAAAGTAATTGAAGGTAGCAAGGGAGTATAGCTTTTAAGTAAATAGGAAGCTACGTAAATATGCGTTAAATAGTAAAGATATAGATTTTTCTATATGAAATAAGGTGGTACCACGATCAATTCGTCCTTTTATAGGATGAATTTTTTTATTAGAAAGGATGATAATATGTTAGAAAAAAAATACGATCATTTATTGGTAGAAAATGATAAATATGAAAATTGGAAAAATAAAGGATATTTTAGCAGTGGTGATTTAAGTAAAAAACCTTATGCTATTGTAATACCTCCTCCAAATGTTACTGGGAAACTTCATCTAGGTCATGCTTGGGATACAACACTACAAGATATTATGATTCGTTATAAGAGAATGAATGGGTATGACTGTTTGTGGCTTCCTGGTATGGATCATGCAGGAATTGCGACACAATCTAAAGTTGATAAAAGATTAAAAGAAATGGGGATTAAACCTAGGAGTTTAAAAAGAGAAGAATGGCTAAATCATGCTTGGAGTTGGAAAGATGAATATGCATCGACTATTCATACACAATGGGCTAAGTTAGGATTAAGTTTAGATTATAATAAGGAAAGATTTACACTTGATGAAGGATTATCTAATGCTGTAAAAAAGGTTTTTGTTGATTTATATAATAAGGGATTAATCTATCGTGGTGAAAGAATTATTAACTGGGACCCAGAACAAATGACAGCTTTATCCAATGAAGAGGTTATTTATAAAGATGATGAAGGTGCATTTTATCATTTAAAATATTTTATTGAAGGAACTAATGATTATTTAGAGGTTGCTACAACTCGACCAGAAACCTTATTTGGTGATACTGCTGTTGCTGTTAATCCTAGCGATTCAAGATATAATCATTTAATCGGCAAAAATGTTGTTTTACCAATTGTTGGCAAATTAATACCAATCGTTGGTGATGAGCATGCTGACCCAGAATTTGGAACAGGCGTTGTTAAAATTACACCTGCACATGATCCTAACGATTTTGAAGTTGGTAATAGGCATAATTTAGATCGTGTAATTGTTATGAATCCAGATGCTACAATGAATGAAAATGCATTACATTATAAAGGTATGGATAGATTTGAATGTCGTAAAAAACTTGTTGCAGAACTAAAGGAAAAAGATATTCTTATTAAAATAGAACCTATGATTCACTCAGTTGGTCATAGTGAAAGAAGTGATGCAATTGTTGAACCATATTTATCAAAACAATGGTTTGTTAAGATGAGACCACTTGCGGATAAGGTTTTAGAAAATCAAAAAAATAAAGATACTAAGGTTAATTTTATTCCAGAAAGATATGAAAAAACAATGAATCATTGGATGGAAATTACATATGATTGGTGTATATCTCGTCAACTTTGGTGGGGGCATAGAATTCCGGCTTGGTATAAAGATGATAAAGTTTATGTAGGCGTAAATCCTCCTAAAGAAGATGGATGGGTACAGGATAGTGATGTACTTGATACATGGTTTTCTAGTGCATTATGGCCTTTTTCAACAATGGGATGGCCAGAGGAAACTAAAGATTTTGAAAGATATTATCCTAACAATTTATTAGTGACAGGTTATGACATTATCCCTTTTTGGGTTAATAGAATGACTTTTCAAGGATTAGAATTTACTGGAAAAAGACCGTTTAAGGATTGTTTAATACATGGCCTTATTCGTGATAAACAAGGTAGAAAAATGAGCAAATCTTTAGGTAATGGAGTAGATCCTATGGATGTAATTGATGAATATGGTGCAGATTCATTAAGATATTTTTTAGCAACTTCAACAGCTTCTGGTATGGATCTAAGATATGATGAGGAAAAAATTAAATCAACATGGAATTTTATTAATAAGTTATGGAATGCTTCTAGATTTGTTTTGATGAATCTTGAAAATTTTGATATATCTAATTATTCTCTAGAAGATTTATCATTAAGTGATAAATGGATTTTATCAAAACTAAATTCTACTATTTCTAAAGTAAATTATCATATGGAAAAATATGATTTTAATGTTGTTGGTTCTGAAATTTATAATTTTGTATGGGATAATTTTTGTGATTGGTATATTGAACTTTCTAAATTTAATATGAATAATACAACAGCATCCGTCTTAATCAAAGTTTTAACCGATATTTTAAAAATGTTGCATCCATTTATGCCTTATGTAACTGAAGAAATATATTTAAAATTACCAATTCATGATGAATCAATTATGATTTCTAGTTATCCTACATTTGATGATAAATATAGTTTTAATACAGATTTGGATTATATTATTGAAATAATAAAAAATGTTCGAAAAATCAAACAGGAAAATAATTTAGGTAAAGATTATTATCTTGTATATGATTCAGGTATTGTAACTCCTAATATAGAAATTTTAAAGAAAATGTTGAAATTAGAAAATATAATAAGCAAGGATAAATTTGATAATAATGATTTAGCTTTTATTAGTTTTAATATCGAAAAAGATGTATTTAAAATCTATTATGAAAAAAATAATTCAGCAGAAGAAATTGATAAATTAGAAAAAGAAAAAATTAGATTAGAAAATTCTATTGAAAGAAGGAAAAAGCTTTTATCTAATGAAAACTATGTTAGTAAAGCACCTAGCAATATTGTTTTAAATGAGAAAAAAAGTTTAGAACATGAGGAAACAGAACTTAAAATTTTAATGGAAAAATTGGCTAATCTATAAAAAATTAACAAATTTAAAAATAAAAAATGTTAGATATTAGTTTTAGCATTTTTTTAAGTTTTAGTTATTGAAAAATTTATGCAAGAGCGTGTTTATTATTTTTTTTATTGTACAATAATGTTTATGAAGTTGATAGTATGAATAAAAAAAGTTTCGAAAGAAGAACAACCAAAAAGTTAAAGAAATATAATTTCTTGCAACGTTTATTATAGAATTATAGTTGAAAAAAATTTCGTTTAATGATAAAATTATGTTGTATTCATAAAAGTAGGTGAGTTTATGGAAGAAACAAGGATTTACGATTCAACTATATTTAAACAAGCTTTAATTGGTGATGTAATAAAAGAAGTTGTAAATATTTTATCAGAAAGAGGCTATAATCCAATAAATCAAATTGTTGGTTATTTGATGAGTGGTGATCCTGGATATATTTCTAGTTATAAAGATGCTAGAAAGAAAATTCAAGGTATTAGCAGAACAGATTTGTTGGCATTTTTAGTCAATAATTATTTACAAAAATGAGATATTTAGGTCTTGATTTAGGAAGCAAAACGCTTGGTGTATCGTTAAGTGATGTAACTCATACAATAGCGTCAACCTATAAAACAATACATTTTAATGAATCTTGTTATGATTCTATATTACCAGAGTTGAAAGAAATTGTTAGTGAATATAATGTTTCCAAAATTATTTTAGGTTTACCTAAAAATATGAATAATACAATTGGTGAAAGAGGCGAAATTTGTCTTGAATTCCAAAAAAAATTAATTGATTATTTAAATGTAGAAGTTATTATGCAAGATGAGAGACTTTCAACTGTTGAAGCAACTAATTATATGTTAAATGCTGATATTTCTAGAAAAAAAAGAAAAAAGAAAGTTGATAGTTTAGCTGCAAATATAATTCTTCAAACATATTTAGATAAAGAAAGAGGGAAAAGTAATGAATAGTGAAGAAAAAATGGTTTTTAAAGTAGTTAATGAGGATGGAAAAGAAGTAGAGTGTGAAGCGCTTTTTACTTTTGAATCAGAAGAAACTAAGAAAAATTATATAGTATATACTGATAATACTAAGGATGAAAATGGAAATACTAAAGTTTATGCTTCAGTTTATAATCCAAACAGTGAATCTACATCGTTAGAACCAATAGAAACTGATAAGGAATGGAAAATAATCGAAACAATTTTATCCGAACTTCAAAATCAAGTTAAACAACAAATGAATGAAAATAATGAAGGATCTCAAGAATAGTAATATATGAAAAAATATACATATATGGCTGGTTTTCTTGTAGCCTTTTTTGTTGTTTTAATTGTTGTATGTTGTACTATTTATAAAGTAAATATTGGGCCAGTTAGTAAAAATTCTGCAATGAAGCAAATTGAAGTTGAAAGTGGTGAAACGTATTTATCAATTTCTAGTAAGTTAAAAGAAAATAATTTGATAAAATCCGAATTTTTTTATAAGTTGTATGTTAAATTGATGAATCCTGATGGTTTAGAAAAAGGAAAATATTCTTTAAGTGAAGATATGGGTGTAGAAAAAATAATAAAAACTCTAGAAAATGGAAGCGATGCTAATATAGATGCTATAAGTATTACTTTTGTTGAAGGAAAAAATATGCGTTATATAGCAAAAACTATATCTGATAACACAAATAACACTGAGGAAGATGTTTATAGTTTACTAAATGATACTAATTACTTAGATTCATTAATTAGTAAATATTGGTTTTTAACTGATGAAATAAAAGATAATCGAATTTATTATTCTTTAGAAGGATATTTATTTCCAGATACATATCAATTTAAAAGTAGAGATGTAACTGTTAAAGAAATTTTTGAAACATTATTAGATCAAATGGATAAAAAATTAACTCCTTATAAAAATGATATTCAAAATAGCAATTATACTGTACATCAAATTTTAACATTAGCTTCTATTGTTGAATTGGAAGGCGTTAATGTTAGTGATCGATTTGATGTGTCAGGAGTATTTTATAATCGTTTAAATTCTGGTTGGAGTTTAGGTAGTGATGTTACAACTTATTATGCAAGTAAAATTGATATGAATGAAAGAGATTTAAAAAAATCTGAATTAGATGAATGTAATAACTATAATACTAGAAATTCTTGCATGGCTGGGAAATTACCAGTTAGTCCAATATGTAATCCTGGTATTGAATCAATTGAAGCTACAATAAATCCAAACCAACATAGTTATTATTTCTTTGTTGCTGATAAAAATAAAAAAACATATTTTACTAAAACTAATGCAGAGCATCTTCAAATGATTGCGTCTTTAAAGAGTCAAGGTTTATGGTACGAATATTAGAATTAGAAGAATATGCAAAAAAAAATAATGTACCAATAATGATGGAAGATGGTATTGAATTTTTGTGCGATTATATAAGAAAAAATGATGTAAAAAATATATTGGAAATTGGTACTGCAATTGGTTATTCAGCAATTAAAATGGCAATGGTTGATAAAAATATTAAAATTACAACTATTGAAAGAGATTCGGAAAGATATTCATTAGCATTAAAAAACATAACTGATTTTAAATTACAGAATCAAATTAAAGTAATTCTTGATGATGCATTGAATGTTAATTTGAGTGATAAATATGATTTAATATTTATTGATGCTGCAAAAGGTCAATATATAAATTTTTTTGAAAAATTTAAAAGAAACTTAAATGATAATGGTACAATTATAAGCGACAATTTATCATTTCACGGTCTTGTTGAAGGCGATTGGAGTACTTTAACTCGTAACGTAAGGGGAATTGTAAGAAAAATTAAGAATTATAAGGATTTTTTAGATGAAAATAAAGAATTTAAAACAACCTATTATTCAATAGGCGATGGAATAGGTGTTTCAAGGCAGTATAAATAATACTGTCTTTTATTGACTATTATAGTGTTATTTGTTACAATACAAAGCTAAAGAGGCGAGGTTTATGAAAATTAAAAAATTTAAATATTATTTTAGTGCATATTTATTACTTTCTTCAATTAGTTTATCAGGATGTGAAAAAATAGAAAATTCTGTTACTGATAATTTTAATACTTCTATTAGTATTAGTGAGGAAAATAATTATTTGTTAAAGGAAAAATCTATTGAAGATAAAATTGATAATTTAACAAAAATTGATACAATTGATACAGAAGTATCTACTACCGAAATAGTTAATTCTGAAACTGAAATTTTGGATAAAATTAATAATGTAACAATAAGTTTTACAGGTGACTGTACTTTAGGAACTTATGCTACAAGTCAAAATCGAGCTTTTGAAGTACTTTTTGAAAAACAAAAGGATTATTCGTATTATTTTAAAAATGTTAAAGAAATATTTGAAAATGATGATTATACAGTTGTTAATTTAGAAGGTCCACTAACTGACGCTACTATATATCAAGATAAACAATTTGCATTTAAGGGAAGAATGGATTATGTAAATATTTTACTTAATGGTAATGTAGAAGCTGTTAATTTATCAAATAATCATATATACGATTATTATGAGGAAGGTTATAATGATACGATAAATGTTTTAAAAAATAATAATATAGAATTTTTTGACAATTCAAATTTTTTAATTAAAGAAATTAACGGATTTAAATTTGGTTTTGCTGGATTTAAGGCATTTAATACTTATAGTAAAGCAGAGATAGATAAATGTATTAAATATTTTAATGATAACGATGTTGATATAAAAATAATTAGTTTACACGGTGGAATAGAATATGATTATCAATTTGATTCTATAAAAGAAGAATTAGCGCATTATTCTATAGACAATGGTGCTGATTTGGTAATTGGCCATCATCCTCATATTTTGCAAGGAATTGAAGAATATAAGAATAAATATATTATTTATTCATTAGGAAATTTTTGCTATGGCGGTAATCGTCATCCTGTTGATATGAATTCTATGATAGCTCAAGTAACCTTCAATTTTAAAAATGATGAATTTGAAAATTATGATTTGAAATTAATTCCTGTTTCCATTTCTTCTGTTGATTATGAAAATAACTTTCAACCCACAATTTTAGATGGTGATGAAAAAGACAAAGTTTTAAAATTAATAAATGATAATAGCAAAAATTTTATTTACAATGAATAGTTTTGCTATTTTTTTGGTGGAATTTATTTTGTTCTTTTGATATAATTATTTTAGGGTGAAACATTATGGATAATGATAATTATAAATATGAAAATGAATTATATGATACTGGTATAAATTATATAGGTGGAGTGGATGAGGTTGGAAGAGGTCCTCTAATTGGTGATGTAGTTGCTGCTTGCGTAGTATTGCCTCGCGATTTTGTTTTAGAAGGACTAACTGATTCAAAAAAATTAAGTGAAAAAAAACGTGATGAATTTTACGAATATATTATAAATAATTGTGTTGCTTATGGTATAGGGTACGTTCATCCAGAAGAAATAGACAAAATAAATATTTATGAGGCGAGTAGAAAAGCTATGATGGAAAGTATTTCTATAGTTAGAAAAAAAGTTAATTTAGAGCACGTTTTGGTTGATGCAATGCCTTTACCTGATTTAGATATTGATTCAACGTCCATAATAAAAGGGGATGCTAAAAGTATTAGTATTGCTGCTGCTAGCGTGGTTGCTAAAGTAACACGAGATAAAATGATGTATGAACTTGATAAAATTTATCCTATGTATGGTTTTGCATCTCATAAAGGGTATCCTACAAAAAAACATATAGAAGCAATTAATAAATATGGACTTATAGAAGGTTATAGAAAAACTTATGGTCCTATTAAAAAAGTATTGGAGGAAATGAAATGAACTTTGGATCAAATTTTAATGATAGAAAATTATTTACAGGTGAGTTAAAAAGTAAAACTCGTTCTATTGATATGAATAGGTTAGATAATCGAATAGGAGCTAGAAGTGTCGATGAGGTAAGAATGTCACGATTAAAATTTAAGGATCAATTGAACATAAATATATATGGACCTAAAAAGCAAGCAAAAAAAGTTGAACAGAATATAAATCCTAAAAACAATTCAACAAATGAAAGACAATTTAATCATATTGAAGCTATTCGTAATATAAAAAGAGGTATTTAATGAAAATTGATAGTATAGTTGTTGGATCGTATTTAGAAAATTGTTATATTGTATCACAAGATAATAATTGTATTATTGTTGATCCTGGTGACTCATTTGAAAAAATTGATGAAAAAATAAATGGTATGAATGTTTTAGCTGTTTTGATAACTCATCATCATTTTGATCATATTGGAGCTTTAAATAGTGTTATAAAGAAATACAATCCAATTGTTTTTGAGTATGATAATGTAAAAGAAAAAAAATATAAAATAGAAAATTTTTCATTTGATGTTATTTATACATTTGGTCATACTAGTGACTCAGTTACTTATTATTTTAAAGATGAAAAAATAATGTTTACAGGTGATTTTTTATTTGAAAATAGTATAGGAAGAACTGATTTAGAAACAGGTAATTATGAAGAAATGTTAAAAAGTATTGAAAAAATTAAAAAATATGATGATGACATTACTGTTTATCCAGGACACGGTAATAAAACTGCTCTTGGATTAGAAAAATTAAACAATTATTGGTTCGATATTAATCTATAAATTTTATAGATTTTTTTTAATTTTTAATATATAATTAAATAGGTGATTTTATGAGAAAGATAGATGTAAAAGTTGGTGTATCTAATAGACACGTTCATTTAAAAGAAAGCGATTTTAAAGTTTTATTTGGTGATGCTACTTTAGAAAAATCAAAAGATTTAACTCAACCAGGTGAGTTTGCTAGTACTTCTAAAATTACTATCAAAACGCAAAAGGGTATTATAGAAAATGTAAGAGTATTAGGACCTCTAAGAAGTTATACTCAAGTTGAAGTTTCAAAAACTGATGCTTTTAAATTAGGAATAAATCCTCCAGTTAGAGAATCAGGAGATATAATAGGTAGTGAGAGTGTTACCCTTATAGGACCAAATGGTAGTATTGACTTAAATGAAGGCTGCATTATTGCAACTCGCCATATTCATTTAACAAATGAAGATGTAAAAAAATATGGATTAGAAAATAGAAAATACGTAGATGTTTTATTAAATGGAGAAAAGGGTGGTATTTTAAAAAATGTATCATTAAAAATTAACGATAATTATTCTTTTGAAATGCACCTAGATACTGATGACGCTAATGGACATTTAGTAAGTCAAGGTGATATTGCAAGCATTTTAGTTGGTGAATGTGATGAATAATGAATTCAGAATTTGTGATAAATGTAAGGCTATGAATGTCTCTTCAATTGTACCAAAACTTGAAGAGATAGATCCTAATGCTAAAATAATAATAGGGTGTCAAAATTTTTGTGGAATAGGTAGAACAAAAAACTTTGCGATTGTTAATCATATTCCTATTATAGCGGATACTGAAGAAGAATTAATTTTGAAAATTAAAGAATTTCTTAAAAAAAATTAATTATTTGCTTAATTAATTTTTTTTTGATATAATTTTTACGGTGATAAATGTGGTAAAATATGATGAAAACTCAATAAAAATATTAGAAGGACTCGAAGCTGTTAGAAAAAGACCCGGTATGTATATAGGTTCAACTGATAAAAGAGGCCTTCATCATTTAATATGGGAAATTGTTGATAATGGAATTGATGAAGTTATCAATGGATACGGAAAAAAAATAAAAATTATAATGCATAAAGATGGTAGTATTAGTGTAAGTGATGAAGGGCGTGGTGTTCCGGTTGGAAAACATTCTAGTGGTATGTCAACACCAGAAGTTATTTATACAGTACTTCACGCTGGTGGAAAATTTGAAACAGGCGGATATAAAGTTTCTGGTGGATTACACGGTGTTGGAGCAAGTGTAGTCAATGCTTTATCTAAATGGATGGAAGTTACAATAAAAAGAGATGGTTATGAACATTATATTAAATTTGAAAATGGTGGAAAGTTGGCAGTACCTTTAAAACAATTATCAAAAACAAGTAAAACTGGTACTACAGTTAGATTTATGCCTGATGATGAAATATTTTCAACTACAAATTTTTCTTTTACTACTATTTGTGAAAGGATGCAAGAATGTGCATTTTTACTTAAAGGTTTAAATATTGAAATTATTAATGAAATAGATGGAAGAAGAGAAGTTTATCAATATGAAAATGGTTTAAGATCGTTTGTTGAATACTTAAATGAAGATAAAAAAGCTTTACACAAAGTTGTTGATTTTGATGCCACAAAAGATGGAATTAACGTTGAAATAGCGTTTCAATATACAGATACCTATAACGAAAATATTATATCTTTTGTAAACAATGTAAAAACAAATGATGGTGGAACTCACGAAGTTGGTTTTAAATCAGCAATTACAAGGGTATTTAATGATTATGCTAGGGTTAATAAATATTTAAAAGATAAAGATAAAAATTTGGAAGGTAGTGATACAAGAGAAGGATTAACCGCTATTATATCATTACAAATTCCTGAAAATTTATTACAATTTGAAGGCCAAACAAAGGCAAAACTTGGAACTCCAGAAGCTAGAACTATTGTTGAGAGTATTGTTGTTGAAAAATTGCAGTATTTTTTAGAGGAAAATAAAGCAGTGGCAACTTCTATTTTGGAAAAAATGGTTAAAAGTAAAATGGTTAGGGAAGCTGCTAGAAAAGCTAGAGATGAGGCAAGAAACGGTAAGGATAAAGCAAAAAAAGAAAGACTACTTAGTGGAAAATTAACACCTGCTCAAACAAAAAATCCCGATAAAAACGAACTATTTTTAGTCGAGGGAGATTCAGCCGGCGGTTCTGCAAAACAGGGTAGAGATAGAAAATTTCAAGCAATTTTACCATTAAGAGGTAAAGTATTAAATTGCGAAAAAACAAAATTAGAAGAAATATTCAAAAACGAAGAAATTAATACAATAATACATACAGTTGGAGCTGGTGTTGGAAGTGATTTTGAAGTGAATGATTCTAATTATGATAAAATTATCATTATGTCAGATGCCGATGTAGATGGATCACATATTCAAATTTTATTACTTACATTTTTTTATCGCTATATGAAGCCTTTAATTGAAGCTGGAAAAGTTTATATAGCTATGCCACCTTTATATAAATTATCAAACGGAAAAGTTGTTCACTACGCTTGGACTGATGATGAGAGAAAAAGTATATTAGCGCAAAGTAAAATAAAACTTGAAACACAAAGATATAAAGGTTTAGGAGAGATGAATGCTGAACAATTATGGGAAACAACTATGAATCCTGAAACTAGAAGTTTGATTAAAGTTAATATAATAGATGCTGCTTTAGCAGAAAAGCGTGTTAGTATATTAATGGGTGATAAAGTAGAGCCTAGAAAAGAATGGATTGAAGAAAATATTGAATTTACTTTAGAAGATAATTATCAAGTTTAAGGGAGAATTTATGAATAGAAAAATTATGGATGGACTATCGTATGGATTTTATTTTATTATTATTTGCTTAATATTTTTAGTAGTATATTTAGTATTTTTTAAACATGATACTAAAAAGCAAGTAGAAAATAATGGAAATAGTAATGATAATACGGAAATTGTCAATGAAAATATAAAATTAAATAAAAATGAAATTTCTTTAGATATTGGTGGAAGTTTTAATCTTAAAGTTACATTAACACCAAGTAGTGGCAAGGAAAAAATAAATTATGAATCTGAGGATCCAAGTGTTGCTACTATTAATGAATTTGGATTGATTAGTGGTATTTCAACAGGTTCAACTAAAATTTTAGTTTCTGTTGAAGGAACTGATTTAAAGGAAGAATGTAAGGTTATTGTTACGGAGAATGTAATAAATGTCAAGGAGTTATTTGTTAATAGTGAGAAGGTAAATATAAAATCTGGTGAAACATATCAGTTGAATGTATCTGTTATACCTAAAAATGCTGTTGATAAAACTTTAAAGTATTCATCTTTAAACGACTCTATAGTATCAGTAGATGAAAATGGCCTTGTAACTGCATTAAAAACAGGTTATGCTAAGGTAGTTGTAGAGTCTGTAGCTAGCCCTGATGTCAAATTAGAAATTGGTTTTGTTGTAAAATGACATGAGAAATCATGTTTTTTTATAATGTAGGATTTTCAGCTTCAGCAATATCAAATGTGGAATTATTTCTATTTTCATATGAAACATATAAGACAATAATAGATGCTATAAGAGAAAGTAGTCCTGCTAATATTTGTAAATTAATAGATTCTGTTTCATCGCTTTTATATTCAGCAATTTTCTTAGAGGTATAGTTACAATATATAAATACTAAAGCTAATATAACTACAAAAATTCTATTAAAAAGTGATAAATTTTGTGATGTTTTATTTGAAAATAAACCTTTATTATTTTCTAATTTAATTTTTTCATCATAAGTAATTAATATTGAGATAAATAAAGATACTACAAATAAGATAGTTGCGATAAGTTGGATATCTAGTATTTTAATTTCTAAATCTTTAAAATCATTGTTTTTCATTCAAATTATTTCTGATTTTTTTTACTTCTTTTAACTCACTAATAGTAACTAATTGATATCCTTTTTCAATTAATTTAGGTACTAAAATTTTTATAGCTTCACTAGTTCTTTCATGTGTGTCGTGCATTAGAATAATAGATCCATCCTTAACATTTGTTAGAGCATTATTAACAATTGTATTAACATTTTTATATTTCCAATCTTTTGTATCCACATTCCATAATACAACTTCAAGATTAATATTTTCTCGTAATTTCTGATTAATTGATCCATAAGTTGGTCGCATATATATTGGTGTGTAACCAGTATATTTTTTTACTATTTCTTGAGTTTTATTTATTTGTTCTTTCTGTTCTTCTGTTGATAGTTTAGTTAACCATCTGTGGTTATAGGAATGGTTGCCAATTTCGTTACCATTTTCATACATTTTGATAATTATATTACTATAGTTATCTATTTTATTTCCTAAAACAAAGAATGTGGCATTACTACTATATTTTTTTAGTGTGTTTAAAATTTCTTCTGTATAAATACTTGGTCCATCATCAAATGTTAGTGCAACGACAGGTTTTGAAGTATCTATATAATTTACAGTTTGATTTGTGTTCGCTATTAAAATTTCTTCATTAATTTTTAAATCTTTTAATTTTTCAAAATTAGAAATAGGAATATTTATTTCTATTATTCCATCATAATTATCACATAAAATATTTCCTTCAAATAAAATTAAAACGTTATTCTTATTAATATGAAAATTGATGTTTTTATAATCAATTTTTGATAATTTTTCCATATTTATAACATTACCATATTTATTTAATATTGAACTATTGATTAAGTCTTTTATATAATTATTATTATTTATTAAATCATTGAATGTAATTTTTTTATTAATTTCAACATCATAAACATATGTGAATATTTCATTTAAATTTAGATCATTATTTGAAGAACTAATATGTTTTATAAGGGTTACTGATATATATTTATCACATACATTATTATAAATATAGTCAATATTAAGTTCGTGTTTTTTATTTAAGTAGCTAATTTTATTGTAATTTTTTAAAAAATCATTATAATTTGAATTTACGAATTTTTTTATTTCCTTATTTAATTTTTTTATATTTGTTACTGGGTAATTTATTGCAACAACGGTATTGGTATTTTCTTCGATTATTGTTTTTATTTTATAATCTAAGAGAATTTTTTTTGTACACGAACATATTATCAGTATCATAAAAATAATAAATATTCTTTTCATATATTTCACCTTAATTAATTATATTAAATTGTGTTAAAAAATAGAATAAACAGAACAAATGTACGTAATTTGTTTGTGGTTTAAAAATGCTTATTTTTATTAAAAAAATATAAAATATAAAATTTAGATAATTAAAAAAATTTAAAAATATATAAAGTTTAAAAATTCAAATAGATTGAAATTTGTTGAAAAATAAGCAAAAACATAAAATATAGAACTGAAAGAAATTTCTAAAAATTAAAAAAATGTAAATTTTACAAAATTAAATTATTAAAAAATAAGGGATAAAAAACAAATTTTATAAATTCAAAAAAAATTCGAATATTTGTTTGACATTTTAATATGTCCATACTATAATTAAATTGTAATAATAAAGGAGAATTAAGTATGTCAGTTGTAGAAGAAGAAAGAAAAATAACATTAAAAGTTATTAAAAGGGATGGTAAAAAGGTTGATTTTAATGGTACTAAAATTGCAATGGCTATTAAAAAAGCTTTTGACAAAATTGATAGAAATGATGATGGAGAAGAAAATTATAGTACAGGTTATACTGAAAAAGATATAAATAGTATTTATAAAATGGTTATTTCTAGAATAGAGAAAGAATATAAAGATGCAGAAAAAATTAAAATAGAAACAATTCAAGATATGATTGAGGATGCTTTAAAGAAAAAAGGTTATGAAGATGTATATAATGAATTTTCTTCATATCGTGAAAGAAGGAATCAATCAAGACAACTTTTTAGTGATGAAAAGAAGATGCATAAGTTTTTAAAAACACTAGAAGGTCTTGGACTTAAGTCAGCTCATGAGGATGACAACAAAAGAGAAAATGCGAATGTTGATGGTGATACAGCAATGGGAACAATGCTTCAATATGGAAGTACTGTTTCAAAAGAATTTGCTAAATCATATTTAATGAAGAAAAAATTTGCAGAAGCTCATGATAATGGTGATATTCATATTCACGACATGGATTTTCTTCCAATGGGAACAACAACTTGTATGCAAATTGACTTAAATAAATTATTTAAAAATGGTTTCTCAACAGGTCATGGACATTTAAGAGAACCAAATGATATTATTTCGTATTCTGCTTTAGCAGCAATCGCAATTCAATCAGATCAAAATGATCAACATGGTGGTCAAAGTATTCCTGCTTTTGATTACTATATGGCACCAGGTGTTTTAAAAACATTTAAAAAACAATTTAAGCAAACAATAAGTGATTTATTGGATTATTCTGATTTTGGACAATTTATTAATATGTCAAGTATTGCTAAGGAAATCGATAAATTAGATAGTATTGATTTTGACTTAAATATTTTTGAAAGATTTATAAAAGATAGTGAAGAAGTTGGAAGACTATTCCGTATTTCTTATGACAAGGCTTATAGTAAGACTGATAGAATTACATATCAGGCGATGGAGGCTTTTGTTCATAATTTAAATACAATGCATTCTAGAGCTGGTGCTCAAGTGCCATTCTCATCAATTAATTTTGGTACTGATACTTCTAGTGAAGGTAGAATGGTTGTAAAAAATTATTTATTAGCTGTTGAGGCAGGTCTTGGTCAAAGTGAAACACCAATTTTCCCAATTTCGATTTTCAAAGTAAAAGAAGGTGTTAATTATAATCCTGGTGAACCTAACTATGATTTATTTAAACTTTCTTGTCGTGTTTCAGCAAAAAGATTATTTCCAAATTTCTCTTTTATAGATGCACCATATAATTTAAAATATTATAAGGAAGGCGATTATACAACTGAGGTTGGATATATGGGATGTCGTACAAGAGTTTTAGGTAATGTAGTTGACCCAGACAAGTCTGTAACTCCTGGACGTGGTAATTTATCGTTTACTTCTATAAATTTACCAAGATTAGGAATTAAGCATGGTATTGTTAGTAATAGTGAAACTGATTTGGATGGATTTTTTAGTGAACTTTCTGATTTAATGGATTTAGTAAAGGATCAATTATTAGAGAGATTTGAAATTCAATGCAGTAGGCATGTATATAATTTTCCATTCTTATTAGGTCAAGGAATATGGATAGATTCAGAAAAATTAAAACCAAGTGATAAACTTAGAAAAGTTTTAAAGCATGGAACTTTAAGTATTGGTTTTATAGGATTAGCAGAATGTTTAAAAGCATTGATTGGTAAACACCATGGAGAGACTAGTGAAGCACAGGAATTAGGTAAAAAAATTATTGGTTTTATGCGTAAAAAGACAGATGAATATTCAGAAAAATATAATTTGAATTTTACTTTACTTGCAACGCCAGCAGAAGGTTTATCTGGAAGATTTGTAAATATTGATAAAGCTATTTATGGAAAAATTAAAGGTGTGACTGACAGAAATTATTATACAAATTCATTCCATATTCCTGTATATTATAATATTACAATTGCAGAAAAACTTCATTTAGAAGCACCATATCACGCATTAACAAATGCAGGACATATTTCTTATATTGAACTTGATGGTGACCCATCTGAGAATGTAGAAGTTTTTGAAAAAATTGTTCGTGTCATGAAGGAAGAGGGAATAGGTTATGGCGCAATTAACCACCCAGTTGACCGTGATCCTGTATGTGGATATGTTGGAATTATAAAAGATGTTTGTCCACGTTGTGGAAGAAAAGCAGGAGAAGCTGTTAGTGTTGAATTATTAAAAAATTTAAATTGTTGTAAATAATGTTGGAGGTTTTAATATGAAAGTAGAAAATAATGTTGTAACAAATGAAAAAGAAAAAAAAGTTGGTGAAGGAGTAGGTTTCGAACGAATTAGAAGGATTACTGGTTATTTAGTTGGTACTGTTGATAGATTTAATAATGGTAAACGTGCAGAAGAACATGATCGTGTAAAACATTCTTTAGGAAATCTTTAATGAAAATTCGACTTGCTGGTCAAATACAACAGGATAGTATAGTTGATGGTGAGGGACTTAGGACAGTTATTTGGACTCAAGGATGTTCTCATAATTGTCCTGGGTGTCATAATCCTGAAACCCACGATTTTAAAGGTGGATTTGAAATTTCAATTGATGAGGTAAAACAAAAACTTAAAACTCTTAAGTATCAAGATGGTATTACTTTATCGGGTGGTGACCCATTTTTTCAAGCAGAGGCTTGTTTTGAAATAGCTAAGTATTCTCATACTTTAAATTTAAATGTATGGTGTTATACTGGTTTTACTTTTGAACAATTGATGAAATTATCAAAAACAAAACCTATAATTTTAGAGTTTTTAAATCAAATTGATGTGTTAATTGACGGAAGGTTTATTTTGTCAGAAAAAAGTTTAAATGTTAAATTTAGGGGTTCTAAAAATCAAAGAATTATTGATGTAAAAAAAAGTTTAAAATTAGGTTATGCTTGTTGTATTAATAAGTACGATCAAAGTTTTTTTGTTCACGATTTATTTACTAATAATAAAAAAGATGCAGTTTTTATTTAGCATATTCTAAAGAATATGTTTTTTTTATAGTGTCATCCACCAATCAAATATAAAAAACACTAAAAGAGATGAAATTAAGGCGTGAATAATTCTTGCAGTTAAAAATGGTAAATATTTTATTTTGGTATCACTTAGAATACTAATTATTTGCATATGGACACTTAATCCTCCAAATGATATAATCATAGTAGAGATGATACATTTAAGTTTTAAAGGTACTTCTTGTATACTTACGTATTTTAATCCTTGTGTCATTTCAATAAAGCCATTTAAAATGCTTTGATGAAAACTATTTATATTTATATTATTATCTATTATAGTTGTAATTACTAAAAACATAGTAATAACACCCAAAATTAAAATTAAGGTATTTATACTATTTAGTAAGGCATTTGTAACAATTTCTCCAAATTTTTTCCCGTTTTTAATTCTATTATCACTAATTTTATTTATAATATTCTTTAAAGATGTTTTTTTTGTTTCCTCTTTAGAAGGATAATAATTTCTAAATATAATTCCAATAATTATATTTCCAAGATAATGGCAAATTAAAATCAATAATCCTACTTCTTTATTATTTAAGAATAATAATGATATAGTTCCTAATATGAATAATGGATTGGAAAAATGAGTAAACATCAATAATTTTGTTGCTTCTTTTTCATCAATTAAATTTTTATTATATAATTCCTTTATATATTTTGCGCTACTTGGAAATCCAGATATTAAACTCATAATTAAAGCAAAGGCACCAACCCCTTTTGTTTTAAAGATTTTATTCATTATTGGTTTAAATATTTCTCCTATTAGTTCAATAAATCCATAATTAATTAGTAAATCAGATAGGACGAAAAAGGGAAATAAAGAAGGAAAAACATTTTCTTTCCAAATATTAAATGAAAAACTTACAGCATTTAGTATTGATTCTGATTCAGTTAGTATTTCAAAAGTTACGAATACTAGTATAATTAGTATTGATATTGTCGGTATTACTTTTTTCATAAAATTCCTTCTTTCGTATATCCTTAAATTAGAAAGGAAATGACTATGTTTAATAAATTATATGAAAAAAATGAAAAAACTTTTTTTAAAAAGTATAAATTATTTATATTTTTGATTATATTATCCATAATTTTTACGATAAAACTCCCATATACCATTGATGCACCTGGTGGTTATATAAACGTTAGTGAAAGAATAAATTTGGATAATGGTTATGACTCAAATGGTTCATTCAATATGTCTTATGTAACTGAGATAAATGCAACTATTCCAACTATTTTATATGCTTGGTTAAATCCAAATTGGGATATTTCTAAAAATGAGGATATTTTACTTGAAAATGAAACCGTAAATGATTTATTAATTAGAAATAAACTAGCTTTACAAGAAGCAAATAATAATGCGATAATGGTAGCTTATGAAAAAGCTTCATATAAATATAATATAAAAAGTCAAAATTTTTATGTTGTTTATTTAGATAAAAATGCTCAAACTGATTTGAAAATTGGTGATATGATTTTAGAAGTTGATTCAAAAAAAATCTCTTCTAAAGAAGAAATCGGTGAAATTATAAAAGATAAAGAAGAGGGTGAAATTGTTCATTTTAAAGTGAAAAATAAAGATTCTTTTTATGATAGAACTGCAACTATAGTTAATATAAATGATTCTAAGGCAGTTGGTATTGTAGTTTATGAAATCTTAGATTTAGAAACTGATCCTAAGGTAACTATTAAAACAAATAATTCTGAATCAGGACCATCTGGTGGATTAATGACTTCTCTTGCTATATATAATTGTTTAGTAGAGGAAGACATAACTAAAGGGCATACTATAGTAGGAACAGGTACAATTGATTCTAAAGGTAATGTTGGTAGTATTGGTGGAGTAAAATATAAACTTATAGGTGCTTTGAGAAAAAAGGCGAAAATATTTATTGTTCCAAATGGTGAAAATTATTTGGAAGCTATGAAACTTAAAGAGGAAAATAATTATGATATTGAAATAGTTGGTGTTTCTACATTTGATGAAGCATTAAATTTTTTAAAAAAATTATAGTTAAAAAAAAATCAGTTAGATTTCTTTTTTTATTGCTCAATTATTGAAACTATATTAAGAAAAGAGGCAAATACTAACCATAAAAGATATGGTATTTGTAATTTTGCGGCAATTACATTATATTCTTTAAAATAATTGATCATATTTATTACTAAAACTATTAATAATATAATAATTAAAAGTGCTAAAAATTTTAAATTTAAATTAAAATAAATAAGTGGCCATAAGAAATTTATAATTAATTGTAAATAATAAATTAATAAATTTCCTCCATTTTCACTAACTATAAAACTAGAAATTCCCATTAAAATATATAAAATAGTCCAAAATATTGGAAATACTATTGATGGAATGAATAGATTATAATTTTTTGTATTGGAAATAAGACCAATTAATAGTCCACCACCAAGTGGAATAATTATTGATTTTAATAATTTTACTATATTTTTATTCATATAATCACCTAATAAATTATATAGTAAAAAATATTAATTATTCTTGTTTATCAATAGGTAGTAAGTCTTCTAATTTTAATTCATTTAAATATGGTTCTGTTCCTTTTAAATAATATAATAAGGTTTTTTTATCATTTGTTGTTATCTCACCACTAATTGGATCAACCAAAACTCCAACAACATTGTTTGGAATTTCATACCATTTATTTTCTTTATCTTTTAAATAATCTTCCATAGTATCAACCCACATATTTTTAATTCCAGAACTTTCTTTTGAATCAACTTTTGAGTTATCATCATATCCTGACCAAATTCCAATTAATAAATCAGGATTATACCCAAAAATTAATATGTCTGTATCTGTTGTACCAGTTTTAACTGCATATTTATGTGTCATTTTGTAAGCAATATTGTAGCAAGTAGGATAATTGTAATCTATAAAGTCACTTGAGTATGAATTTGTAAGTAATTCATTTAAAATAAATACACTATTTTGATTTAAAATTTGATCTGGTATTTCTTTAAATTCATATAAAACATTTCCGTTCATATCTTCAACTTTTTCAATTAGATGTGGGGTAATTTTATAGCCATTGTTTGCAAAAGCACCATATGCTTGCATCATTTCTATGATGTTGATTTCTTCTGTACCAAGTGCAAGTGAAGGAATTGCTTCTAAGTTGCTTTTAATTCCTAATTTTTTTGCTGTATCAACAAGAATATCCTCTCCTAAAAATAGATTTGTTTTTACTGCATATATGTTATCTGAATATGCAAGAGCTGCAGCTAAACTTATTTCTTTATTTGGATATTGATTTCCAAAATTTTGTGGTGAGTAGGTTTGATTTTCACTAAATACAAATGTTGTTTTTGTACTATTGAATTTAGTAGATGATGTAAAACCATTTTCGAGTGCAGCATAATAAAGAATTGGTTTCATAGTAGAACCAACTTGTCTTTTTGCATTGGTCGCTCTATTAAATTGACTTTTTGAATAATCTTTTCCTCCTATTAATGCCATAATTTTGCCAGTATTTGGTTCCATAGCAACACTTGCAATTTCCAAGCTTTCATTTGTTATATCATTTTTCATATTTTGTTCCATACTTTTTTGTAATTCCATATTTAAGTTTGTATATATTTTTATACCACCTGTTGTTAGGAAGGAACTAGGAATTGAATTAATACTTTTAAGTTCATCTATAACTGCATCTTGATAATACATTAATGTTGATAAATTATTACGTTCTTCTATACCGTAATATGTAAGTTTTTTATTGTATGCTTCATTCATTTCTTCTTTAGTAATATATTTATTTTTTACCATTGAATTTAGAATTAGTAATTGTCTTTCTTTTGCCGCTTTTTCATTTACAAGTGGAGAATAAAGAGAAGGATATTTTGGAATTCCTGCTAAAATTGTAGCTTCTGCTAGAGATAAGTCGCTTGCACTTTTGTTGAAATAATAATGTGCAGCGTTTTCTATTCCAAATATTCCTCCATAATTAATAGTGTTTAGGTATCCTTCTAAAATTTCTTCTTTACTATAATAAGCTTCTAAACGTATAGTAAGCCACGCCTCATCTAATTTTCTATTCCACGTTTTATCAAAATCTAAAAATAGATTTTTTGCATATTGTTGACTTATAGTTGATGCGCCTTGAAGTGTTTTTCCGTTTGTTAAATTTATATATAATGCTTTAAAAATTCTAGGGAAATCAAAACCTTTATGTAAATAAAAATTTTTATCTTCAACTGAAATAGTTGCATTTATCATATATGGTGATATTTGGTCTAAACTAATCCAATCATTTGAATTTCCTCCTGTAAATAAATGATTTTCACTATCATATAAATAAAAACTGTTAGCAGTTGATATATCCAATTTTGGCCATGTTTTTGCATATATATATAATCCTATATATATAAATGCAAAGATTGATGAAGCTATACTTGTTAATAAAATAGAGTTTTTTAAAATTTTCATATTATTCTCCAATCTTTTGACTATATTTATTATTTGTTTTTTTTTATAAAATATAAGTGAAAAATTGGATAATAAAATTTTTAAATAAATTTTAAAATATTTAATAAAAATAGTATCCTTTGTTATAATTATATGCTATAATTACTGCTAGTTAAGTTGGTGGTTTATTTATGTCTAAAATTAAAATAAAAACAACAATTAATGAAGAGTATTTTTATTGTGAGGGAATTAAAAATAAAAACAATATTATATATAAAGATAATAATGTTTCTGTTAAAATAATTTTTTCAGATATTCTAAAAATAATTAGAGAAAATAGTGAATATAAGATAGAATTAAATTTTAATAAAAATGAAAAAACTAAAGTTAATTATTTGCTAAAAGAATATAATAAATCTTTGGAGTTAAATTTAGTAACAAAAAATATAAATATAAATAATAATTATATTGAAATATTATATGAGATTATTGATAACAATGAAGGAAATATTAATTTTAAATTAGAATTTGAGGAGATATTATAATGAATATAAAAAATATAATAAAAAATGATATATATAATGTTTTAAAGGATTATATAGAAATTGATAATGTTATTATTGAACAACCTAAAATTAAATCAATGGGTGATTTTTCTATACCTTGTTTTGGATACAGTAAAATAATGCATAAATCACCAATTGAAATTGCAAATCTTATTAAAGAAAATATAAATTCAATAAATTATAAGAAAATAGAAGTTTTGAATGGTTATTTGAATTTAACTATTAGTGATGAATTATTAAATTCTAAATTAAGAGAAATGTTTAATAGTGAAAAATTTGGTATAGAACTACCTTCACAAAAAGAATTATATTTTTTAGATTATGGTGGACCAAATGTTGCTAAACCACTTCACGTAGGACATATGCGTACTGCTATTGTAGGGGAAAGCATAAAAAGAATAATTAAATATATGGGACATGATGTAATGAGTGATGTTCATCTAGGTGATTATGGATTACAAATAGGTGAAGTTATTTATGGTATGATGCGTGATAATATAAGTATTGATTCATTAGATATTCATTATTTAGATAAAATTTATCCAGAAATGAATAAATTGTGTAAAGAAGATGAAAATTTAAAATCAGAATGTGCAGAAATTACTAAAAAACTACAAGATAATGATCCTATTTATCAAAAATATTTTGAAAAAATTAAAGAAGTATCTGTTGAAGATATAAAGAAAAATTATGACTATTTATCAGTTAGTTTTGATCTTTGGCAAGGTGAAAGTGATGCATATAATTATATAAATGATGTTGAAAATATTTTAATATCTAAAAATTTAATACAAAATAGTGAAGGTGCTTTAATAGTAGATGTTTTAGAAGAAAATGATAAAAAACCAATACCACCTTTATTATTTAAAAAAAGTAATGGTGCATACTTATATGCCTCAACTGATTTAGCAACTATTTATGAACGTGTAACAAAATATAATCCTGATCATATTTTATATGTAGTTGATAATAGACAGGAATTACATTTTGAACAAGTATTTAGAACTTGTGAAAAGACTGGTATATGTAATAGAGATTCATTAGAATTTTTAGGATATGGAACTGTTAATGGTACTGATAATAAACCATATAAAACAAGAAGTGGTGATACTCCAAAATTAGAAAATTTATTTGAATCAGCTAAAGAAATATTCATATCTAAAAAAGAATCAAATAAAGATATGAGTACACAAGATATTGATAAAATTGTAAATGCTATTTTAAAATTTGCTGATTTAGAAAATTCAAGAGAAAGAGATTATATATTTGATTTGTCAAAATTTTCAGATGTAGTAGGAAAAACAGGACCATATATTTTATATACTTATTTAAGAATTAATAAAATGATAAAAAATAGTAATATTAAAGAATTATCGGACATTATATATAATGACGTTGATAGGGACTTAAGATTTAAAATTATTAACTTATCAAATGCTTTAAATAATGCATTTAAGGAAAGAAAACCAAACTATATTGCTGATTACTTATATGATTTATGTGTACTTACAAATGTATTTTATCAAAATAATCATTTGAGTAATTTAGAAGATGAAAAGAAAAAAAATGATTGGATTTATGTTTTAAAATTAACCAATATGATAATAGAACAATTATTAAATTTATTAGTAATTGACATTCCAACAATAATGTAATAATATAATATCGGTAATGTTAAAAAGCTAAAAATGTGGAGGGAAAATAATGAGTTTAAAAGATATGACAAAAGAAGAATTAGAGGTTCTTTCTTATACTGATTTAACTTATATGTTACTAAAAGAAAATAAAAAAACAATGAATACACCAACTTTGTTTAAATTAATATGTGATTTACTAGAATATTCTGATGAAGAATATGCTGCAAAAATTGGAGATTATTATACTTCATTAACAATAGATAAAAGATTTGTACTTTTAGATAATGCTGAATGGGATATTAGAGATAATCATAAAATAGAACTTGTTGTAGATGATGATGAAGAAGAAATGGATGAAACTGAAGAATCTGAAGAAGAAAACGAAGAAGAAATTGATGAAACTGAGGAAGAAGAAGATATTGATTCAATGGATGACGATTTAGATGATGTTGACGATGATTTAGAGGATTTGGCAATTATTGATGATGAGGAAAATGAAGAAGAATAAAATTTTATAATTATATAAATAACTTAAATAGCAAGGAATTCTTTGCTTTTTTTGTTTTGTTATAGTATAATTTTTATAGTTAATTTAGTAGGTGATTGTATGTATTTAAAAGAAATTAAGGCACAGGGGTTTAAATCGTTTGCGGATAAAGTAGATTTTGAATTAACCAGCGGAATAACTGGTATAGTTGGTCCAAATGGTAGTGGAAAAAGTAATGTTGTTGACGCAATTAAATGGGTATTAGGTGAACAATCTGTTAAATCATTACGAGGAGAAGGAAATATGACTGATGTTATATTTTCTGGTAGTAAATCAAGAAAACCTTTAAATGTTGCCAGTGTTACTTTAATATTTGATAATACTGATCATTATTTATCGCTTAATTTTGATGAAGTGGCAGTAAAAAGACGTGTTTATAAGGACGGAACTAATGAATATTTTATAAATGGTGAACAGTGTCGTTTAAAAGATATTTCTGACTTATTTTTAGATAGTGGAATAGGTAGAGAAAGTTTTAATATAATTTCACAGGGAAAAATTGATGAGATTATTTCAACTAAACCAAGTGATAGAAGAGTTATTTTTGAAGAAGCAGCAGGTGTTTTAAAATATAAAAAACGTAAAGAAGAGGCTTTAAGGAAACTAGAAAGAACTCACGATAATATGAACCGAGTTGATGATATTATTAGTGAATTAGAGCGTCAAGTAGAACCTTTAAAAGAACAAAGAGATAAAGCTATTTTATATAATGAAACAAATGAAGAATTAGAAAAAATCGAAATTGCTTTAATTAGTAATGATATAAAGAATATTAATTATAAATATCAAGATAGTAAAGCTAAAATAGAAGCAATTAATAATGAAATAATTAACTTATCTTCAAATAATTCTTCTAATGAAGCTAAAATAGAAATATATAAAAATAAATTAAATGAAAAGAATGAAAAAATTAAAAAATATCAAGCTGAATTATTAAATTTAACTGCGCTTGTTGAAAAAATAAATGGTGAAAAATCTATTATACTTGAAAGAAAAAAATATGAAGTTGATGATTCTAAGTTGCATAATAATATTCTTAATTTAAAAGAGGAAAGTTTAAAATTAGAAAACGAAATAAATAATTTAGAAAATGAACTTAAATTTTTAAATAAAGAAGTTGATGATACAAATAATCATATAAAGGAATATGATAAAAAAATAAGTGAAGTAAAGAATAAAAAAGATTCTTTGAATAAAAATTTAACAGATAAAATTAGATTTAAAAATACTCTAGAAAATAAAATATTTTCTTTAAAAGAAAGTATTGAAAATAATTCCTTGTTACCACAATCTGTAAAAAGTATTTTAAATAATCCAAAGTTAAATGGAATTCATAATGTTGTTGGTAATTTATTTGAAGTAGAAGAAGCATATAGTACTTGTATATCTACTAGTTTAGGTTCTAGCATTAGTAATATTGTAGTTGAAAATGAATTATGTGCTAAAGAGGCAATAAATTATTTAAAAAGTAATAATTTAGGTAGAGCAACTTTTTTTCCACTTAATATAATTAAACCTAGATATGTTGATTTAGATGTTTTAAATTTAATTTCTAAATCTGATGATTTTATTGATGTTGCTTCTAACTTAGTTAAATATGATAAAAAGTATAATAATATAATTCAAAATCAATTAGGTAATGTTATTGTTGCTAAAGACATTGATGCTGCAAATAGAATAAGTAAAAAAATTAATTATACTTATAGAATTGTTACTTTAGCTGGAGAATTATTTCACGTAGGTGGTTCATTAACCGGTGGAAATAATAATAAAAGTAGAAATATAATTAGCGATAAATATGAATTAGAAAATAGTATTAATGAGTTAAATAATCTAAATAATGAAATTAAATTAAAAGAAGAAGCAATTAATGAGGCTGATTATGATTTGAAATCATTGGAAGATAAAAGATACTTATTATTAAAAGAAAAAATAGAGAATGATGAAATAATAAATAACAAAAATAAATTGCTTCAAGATAAAGAAGAATTATTAAATAAAAATAAACTTGAAATAAATGGAACAAATAATATAATTAATAATTCTTTATCAAAAGAAGAAGATGAGATTTTAGCTAAGTACTATGAAGCTATAAAAAACAAAGATAATGTTACTAGTGAATTAGAAATTTGTATTAAAGAAAAAAATGATTTAAATGAAGAATTAATTGATTATGAAAATTTATTAAAACGTGAAAATTCTAATTTATCTAGTAAAAATAAAGAGTTAAAAGATTTAGAAATATTTGTTAATAGAATGGATGTAAAACTAGATAATTTACTTAATATTCTAAATGAAACTTATAATATGACTTATGAAAAAGCAATAAGTTTATATAAACTTGAAATGGAAGAAGAACAAGCTAGAATAAAAGTATCTAATTTAAAAAATACTATAAAAAATTTAGGTGTTGTAAATTTTTCTGCTCCAGAGGAATACTTAAAAGTAAGTGAAAGATATGAATTTTTAATTAATCAAAGGAATGATTTGGTTAATGCAGAAAATATTTTAATTGATATTATCAAAGAAATGGATGAAGTAATGGAAAGTGAATTTTCTAAGACTTTTGAAATAATAAAAGCTAATTTTAAACAAACTTTTAATGAATTATTTAAAGGCGGTACTGCTGAATTAAAGTTAACAGAACCGGATAATTTACTAGAAACTGGTGTTGAAATTGTTGCTTCTCCTCCTGGTAAAACATTAAAAAGTATTTCCTTATTATCTGGTGGTGAAAAAACATTTACAGCAATTAGTTTATTGTTTGCAATATTAAAATCTAGACCAGTTCCATTTTGTATTTTAGATGAGGTAGAGGCTGCTTTAGATGAGGTAAATGTTGATAGTTTTGGTAAATATTTAGTTGGTTTGAAAAATAAAACTCAATTTATATTAATTACTCATAAAAAGAAAACTATGGAATATGCCGATGTTTTATATGGAATTACTATGCAGGAATCTGGTGTTAGTAAATTAGTAAGTGTTAAATTGGAAGAAATAGATAAATAAAAGTCTTTTGTTTTAAGATAGTTATAATCTAAGGAGTAATAAAAGAATATAATTTCTATTATTAATTAAAAAATAGTAAAAATAATATGTTATAACAGAAAAAACTTGCAATTTAATTTTAGCCGGTATATAATGGGATTGTAAATGAGCTTTGGATCCCGTGTGGACCAGAGATTTTTTTGAGAGGAGATGATTGTTACAAGTGTTAAAGGAATTTAAGTCAATAGATGAACAAATAAATATATTAAAGAACAGAGGATTAGTATTTGATGATGAAGAATTTGCAAAGGAAAAATTGTTAGAAACTAATTACTATAATACGATTAATGGTTATAAAAAATTATTTATATCGATAGATGCTAATGGTAATGAAATTTTTAAAAACAATGCAAAGTATGAAGAACTGTTTTATTTATCTGAATTCGATAGAAGTATGAGGACTGTTTATTTAGAAAATATTTTAAAGATTGAAAACAGATTAAAGACATTAGTAGCATATTATTTTTCGGAAGAATATGGACATGATAATTATTTGAAGATAGATAATTTTGATACATTAAAAAGAAGTAGCAATAAAGATGAAGTAGTAGAAAAAAGGATAAAAAATATTCAATATTTAATTTGCTCTATTCAGAAGGAGATAGCGGATTCTATCGAAAAAAAGGATTATATTAATCATTATATAATGAAACATGGCTATGTACCTTTATGGGTTTTAATAAATGCATTATCATTAGGAATAATTTCAAAATTTTATGAATTTATGAAGCAACCCTTAAGAGTTAAAATAGCAAAGCATTTTAATGTTAACGAGGGAAATTTGTGTATTTATATTAAAATGTTAGCATTTTGGAGAAATTTATGTGCTCACGATGAAAGATTATATGATTCTACATCATTTAAA
>CAKOYE010000004.1 GCA_934130485.1 uncultured Bacilli bacterium | reverse complement strand
CACCTATTCTACTATTTCATCATTTTCAAATTTTATGTCTAAAAATTTACGACTTGATAAAAAATCACACATATGGACAAATTTTTGAAATCTATTTTTAGGTAGTGGCAAAACCTCATTACCATTATAATCAACATTCCACTCTCCCATATGACTTTCTATACATTCGCAAATAAATTTAATTTCTTCATCATTTAATGTAAGTTTATCCTTATTATCTTTAACATAATTTGACGCTAATAAAGGATGATCAAATCTTGTATATTGTTCATGCTGAATTCCAGATTTTAATCCATCGTGAATTAAAAGTGCGAAAAGCATTAAATCTTTTTGGTCACTTGAAAAAATTCTACCTATTGTTTTATTTTCTAAAAGTTCATAAGCAATTCTAATAGCTGCTTTAGTATGACGCATAAGCCCTCCATCACCTAGTGAAAATGATGGATGGTATTTACCTGTAGAACTTGCAGGAACAGTAAAAAAATAATCAGGTAATAAATTTACCATTATTTTTAAATTTTCCCTATATTTTTCATTTTTTATATATGCATATTCACTCTCAAATACACCTATCTTATCCATTATAAACCTCCATTTGAGATTCATAGTCAATGCCTATTAAATCTCTTAAAATTTCATTTTGCACATACATATATTTAGGATTTATAAATATTTGGGTTTCAATTTTTATAAGTTTTTCGTGATCTATTAATTTTTTAATTATATCAAACTCTAAAACATTAAAATTATATTTTTGATAAAAATTTAATATATTAATACCATCTATTTTTCTAAATCCTAAAATAAATTCATTTTCTATTTTTTCATTTAATGTAACATTATGATAGTTATCTAAATACTTACCACTTAAATATTTAGATAAATTTCTAGTATTATCATAACGAACATTATCTATATATCCACTAGCACCACAACCAAAGCCATAATACTCTAAATTATTCCAATATACTAAATTGTGTTTTGACTCGTAACCATCTTTAGCAAAATTACTTACTTCATAATGATTAAAACCATTTTTTTTCAAAGTTCCACAAATTAAATTATACATTTTATAATCTATTTCTTCATCTATATTAGATATACCTTCTATATATAATTTTGTATGAGGCTCAATTATAAGTGAATAAGTTGATATATGGTTTATATCTAAACTTAAAAAGTCGCTCAAATCATTACTTAATTCTAAAATTGTTTCATTTGGTATAGCGTAAATTAAATCAATATTTATATTTTTAAAACCAATTTCTTTAGCAAGGTTAATTTTTTTAAAAACTTCTTCTTTAGTATGAAACCTGTTTAAAAATTTCAAATATTTTGAATTAAAGGTTTGTACTCCAATACTTAATCTATTTACTTTATTTCTATATAGAAAATCTAATTTTTTATAGTCAATTGACTCTATATTACATTCAAATGTAAATTCATAATCGTTATCTAAATTAAATATTTTGATAATAGAAAACAATTTTTCTAATTGCTCAGTCAAAAGTACACTTGGAGTACCACCACCTATATATAAAGTTTTTATCTTCTCATTTTTATAATTTTTTTTAATTTCACACTCTAATTCATTTAAGTAGTCATCAATCCATTTTTTATTATAGATGAATTTACAAAAATCACAATATGAACAAATTGTTTTACAAAAAGGAATATGAATATATATATGCAAAAGGACACCACCTAACAAAACTTAAAACTTTAAATACCACTCTTGTGTATAATTATTAACCGTTTTACAATAACTACAACAATTATCTAAAACATCTATTGAAGCACCACAATTATGACAATTTATAACATTTATACCATTATTTAATTTTTGTACTATTCCTTCATTTTTTTCTAGTGTAAATGTTTCTTTTTCCATTTTAGAAATAATCTTATTTTTTATAATTCTAACAACCCTAATGTTTACATTAACCTTAATATAGGTTTTATTATTTTCAAGATAATATTTAAAATTATTATAATCAACAATATCATAATCAATAACATTTTGATTTTTTTCTATATTACCATAATAATAATTTTGTAGTTCAAAGTTTAAATTATTATAAAATTTTAATTTATCAATATTTTTTTTACTCATAGATACCCAAAATTCAATTTGTAACTTATTTAATTTTTCCTTATAATTTTTTATTGGAATTAATAATATTAATGCATCTAATAAGTAAAAAACATAAAATAAAGCAGAATCCATTAATAATCCACCTAATATAAACTTTACTATATCATATATATTAAATGTTCTACTAGTACCTTTTATATAAAGAAAGAAAATAATTAAACTTATAACTATATCAACTAATAAGGTTATTTTTATATAATTATTACTATTAACTGCCATATCATAATGATATTTAGAACCCAAGTCTTTATCAGTATAATCAATATTATAATTAGTTCCACAATAAGGGCAACCATTTAAAAAATTAGAAACTTTATCAGTATAACCACAGTTTGGACAAGTATTCATACTATTTTCATTCTGAGAAGAAATAAAAGTATATTCTATTCTAGGATCAAAGTTAAATAATTTTTTCATTAATATACCATTTTTATAATAATCTTTTTCTAAAATAATAGATTTTTTTATATCATCATTTTTAGAATTATCACTATTACGTTCTAAAATAAAATTATCATTTTTGTATTTTGTTTTAATATTAATACCAAATTTTTTTAATCTTTGGTCATGTAATTTTTCAACTATTCTTGCCATATTTCACCTAATTATTATTGTTGTTATTGTTGTTATTGTTATTATTATTAGATGAGCCGCCACCAGAACTCCATCCACCACTTGATGAAGATGGTACATAATGTGGAACTATGGTTATAGAATTATTTTTTATAGATATCATATCAATTTTATTATGAATATTAGCGTCAATTGGGGTTAACACTATAGATTTTGAACTATTGGTGTTATTAAGTGCATCTTTTACTCCCATATTTTGATTAATAGTTTCATAAAAAATAAGAGTATTATTTATTGTAGTAATAGATATACTATTTGTTTCATTTTCACTCAAAAATTTATATATTTCTTCTAATAAATCCATTGAAATATTATAATATTTTTTTAATTCACAACATTTTTTTATAAGAATTAATTCATTATAAGTTTTAGGTTTCTCATTAAACATAATCTTCCTCCTTAACATAATAAAATTCTATATTTTGAAATGGTAAATTTATAGCTTGTATATGATAATATGCATTATTTTTTTGCTTTAAATAATGATACTCTCTTAATGCGGTTGTAGTAAAAAATAAATTGTTAGGATTAGTATTAGAATAATAATCTTTGTACTCTTTTAAAATATTTGAAATATCAAAACAGAAATATCCATCTATATCTGATACATTTTTTTCTAATACACCTTTATAAATTTGATGTGACATAATATGTGCTTGTTTTATTCTTCCTTCATCACCATATTTAATTAAGTCGCCACTTAAAACCATCATATAAAGTGAATTATTAGACGGATATTCACTTAAAGCATCCATAATACAAGACTTAACATATATTTTTATATTTGATTCGTCGCCAAAATAAATTATTTCTCTTGATTTTCTTAATATTTGTGATTCTAAATTATATTTTTTTCCATCAACTAACAAAATAAAAGAGTTAGAATCATATATATATTTTAAATCTGAATCATTTTTTATTATTTCTTCTAAATTTGGATAAGAATTATATGAATTATTTTGTGGTATATACTTTTCTAATAATTCAGGATGCATTTTAGATACATAATAATATCTAAACTCATCAGGTTTTTCTAATAATTCATAATTTCTTCTTTTATATAAGGCTTTCTGTAATTTACAAGTATATGATTTATTAGATTTATATATATTTTTAACAAAAGGACAACCAGTTTTACATAGATATAAATATTCACAGTTTGCGCACTCTTCATTAAATGATAATTGATTATGATTTTTAAACATTTTTGTGGCTGCATTATTTAAAATAGTTTCTACACTATCTTTATATATATTTCCAAAATAATAATCCTTATTTTTTTGACCTCTAACACAGGAATAAATATCGCCATTTTTCTCTAACAAGAAAAATTTTTCACCACAATTATCACAATTAGTACAATACTCTGGCCCAAATTCGTTAAACCAAGCACCATTAACTCCAGCATCCAAATCTGTACCATCAAAAAAGGAATGCATTTTGTTAAAAAAATCAAGTTGTTCATCTTCACTTAAAGGTGTTAAAAGTCCATTAGAATTATAATCAAAACCAATCATAAAATTAAAATCATTCATATCTAAACAAGTATTTTTGTGTAGATATTTTATATCTTTAATAATATCATCAATATAATTATAATGTTCTTTAAATATTGTTGCAGAAACTTTTTTCTTATTTGGTATATCTTTTAGTAAATTAATATTTTCTAATATTTTATCTAAAGTAGTTTTATTATCCTTTGTTACTCTAAATTTATCGTGAAGCAAAAAAGGTAGGTCAAGACTTCCACTAATCGATACATTAAATTCTTTTATTGTATCAATATGTTTACTTAAATTGTACAAATTTGTTTTTATATGTGGACTTCCTAGTTTAAAACCATTATCTGTTATAATTTTTTTATTTAAATCATAATAGTTACTTATATATTCTATCAAACTGTGAAAATCATCTTTACTTAAAACTGTTACTTCGCCCCCGTGAAGTGATATATTAAAAGGAATTACATTAGCATCATTAAATTTTTTAATAGCGTATTTTAAAGTATCAACTGGTTTATAATTCATCCAATTATCTTTTGTATTGTCTTCTAAATAGCAATACTTACAGGCCATATTACAAGCCATAGTAGGCACATATAATAAATGTATAAACTTATAATTATTCATAAATTCCACCTAATAGTTAATTTTTACTCTAACATATTTATCTGACCCAGAGATAATTTCAAAATTATATTTACCCACAGAATATTTGGATTTTTGAGGATAAGATGTTTGAAAATAAAAATAATATAATTTTTTATTTAATTCAATTTTTATAACTCCCTTTAATCCTGTGAAAATATCTTTATCCTTATTAGTACTTTCAAATGAAGCAAGTGTTAATCTTAAATCACTATTAATAATTATTGTTTGATCTAAAACCAATGTATAATTTTTTTCTAAATCATTATTCTTTACATAATCATTGATAGTTGAATCTTCATATCTATTAACAATTGTTGGACTTTCTTTAAATGCACGTTTATTAACATTCGTATTTTTAGGAATTGTTATACTTTTTAAGGAACCACAGTCCCTAAATGCAGAGGAACCGATTTCACTTAACTTACTATTTTTACTAATTGAAACATTTGATAAGGAATAATTACTGTAAAAAGCGTAACCACCAATTCTAGTAACATTATCTGGTATATTAATACTTTTTAATGATATACACCCTTCAAATGTGTTTCCTTTAATTTCTGTTATTTTACTAGGTAAATTAATTTTTTCTAATGAAGTACAATTTTTAAATGCAGAACCCCTAATGACTTCAATCGTTTCTGGTAAATTTACTTCTTTCAAAAAACGCATTTCTTTAAATACATTTCCTCTAATACCTATAACAGATTCATTCTTATAAGTTTCGGGAATTGTAACAGTTTCAAAATTTGTAATTCCTGCTGTATAAAATCTTACATAATATCCACCATCTACCTTTTCGTATAAAATGTGAGGATTATAAAATGTAAAGCTAGCTATTATAAATGAAAATGAAATTAAAACAAATGAAACTAAAACATTATTAATGTAACAAATATTACCTGTTACCATACTAGAAACTACATAAGATATATTTTCTGTAGGTCTAGATTTTATCTCTTTTTTTAAATAATTAACTATATTAAATTTTCTCATAAAATGAACATAAACAATAATATTTATTATTTCTAATACATACTTATAAAGTGGAAAATGAAAAAATATACTAGCTAAAAATACAAAATTAGTAAATGAAAATATAATTGTCGCAATTAACTTTTTCTTAAAAATATTATTTAAATTATATTTTTTATCAATGTTAATTTTTTTTAACTCATCTTCAATTATTAAATCAAGAAGATCATCATCACTAGCCCCACCCAATATATCAACAAATTCTAAATCACTTGGTTTATTTAATAAAGCATTTTTTAATGTTTTCCTAGATGTTGTTTTTTTCGTTTTTAAATTTTGAAGTTTTAATAGTGACCCAAATATTGTCCAAAAAAATATAATAAAAATTAAAAACTCCGGAAATATAACAAATAAAACTATTGAAACAATAATAAAAATTTTTTTTAACTTATCAAGCATAAAATTTTCGGGTATAATCCCAAATTCCTCCCTTCAATACTATTATAATTATACAAAAAAAGAATAGAATAATCTACTCTTTTTTGCTATTTTTGTCGTTTATTGTTGGTTTCTATCGCACCATTTTTGTTACCCAATATTCTTCTTTCTTCCATTTTCTCAATAATTATTTCATATAGATTATCAGATAATAAATCATATGATGATTTAGATGTTAAACAGTCATAAACATAATCTCTAGTGACTTTTTTATCAAAACTTTTATTATATATATCTGCAATTTGTTGTAATGACAAATTAGGATTTCTTAAAAATAGATCTGAAAAAAATAATATATCTTTACATTTATTTTCAAGTCTATCAGTTTGATTTGTTTTTTTATTACCTATAAAGACACCTCGTTCATTTTTTATTGGTTCATTCTTTTGAAATGAGTTAAATCCACCTTTTCTTCTAGCATTCGTAATGTTATTAGATAATAATTCTTTTATTTTGTTGAATGTTTCTTCATTAAAAATTTCTTTAATAGATGGATCATTTAAATATCTTTGAACACTTGAAGGGGAATAACCTGTTAATCTAGCTATTTCTTCATTAGTAAAATCTGGATGTTCTAAAAACGCCTTAACTGTAATTAGTATTTTTTTCTCTTTTTCTTTCATATTTTCACTCCTCGTCCATACTTAAAACTGCTAGAAAAGCTTCTTGTGGTATTTCTACACTACCAACCATTTTCATACGTTTTTTTCCTTCTTTTTGTTTTTCAAGTAGCTTTCTTTTTCTTGATACATCTCCACCGTAACATTTTGCTAAAACATCTTTTCTTACTGCTTTAACAGTCTCACGAGCTATCGCTTTATTACCTAAGCAAGCTTGAATTGGAACTTCAAATTGTTGACGTGGTATTAATTTTCTTAAATTTTCTACAATTGATTTACCTCTTTTATAGGCAAAATCCTTATGAACTATAACACTTAATGCATCAACAATTTCGCCATTTAATAAAATATCCATTTTTACTAAATCGCTTGGTTTATAACCAATTAATTCATAATCAAATGATGCATATCCTTTAGTAGTTGATTTTAATTTATCAAAAAAATCATAAACAATTTCAGATAATGGTATTTCATAGTGAATATTAACTCTTGTTTTATCAATATATTCCATAGAAATATAGTTTCCTCTTTTATCCTGACATAATTCCATAATAGGACCTATATAATTACTTGGTACAAATATATTAGTTCTAATATATGGTTCTGATATCTTTGCTATTCTTTGTCTTTCGGGCATTTTAACTGGAGAATCAATAGAAATAACACTTCCATCAGTAAGTTCAATTTCATAAATAACTGATGGACTTGTTGCGATTAGGTCAATATTAAATTCTCTTTCTATTCTAGTTTCAATAACATCCATATGTAAAAGTCCTAAAAATCCGCATCTAAATCCAAAACCAAGTGCTTTGGATGTTTCTGGTTCAAACTCTAGTGATGCGTCATTAAGTTTTAGTTTTTCTAATGCTTCTCTAAGTTCTGGATAACGTGATGATTCAATTGGATATAATCCGCAAAAAACCATTGGTTTCATAGGTTTATAACCAGGTAATACATGGGTAGCCGGATTATTATCAAGAGTTATTGTATCGCCTACTTTAACATCACTAATACTTTTAATTGAAGCACAGATAAATCCTACTTCTCCAGCTTCCAACTTGTTCTTCTTTATTTCTTTTGGAGTATGTACGCCAAGTTCTACAACATCATAAGTAGCACCTGTTGCCATCATTTTAATTTTATCGCCTACTTTAACACTACCATTTACAATTCTAACTAAAGTTACAATACCTCTATATGGATCATAACAACTATCAAAAATTAAAGCTTGCAAGTGTTTGTTATCGACTTCTTTTGGAGATGGAATACGCTCTATAATAGCGTCAACTAATTCTTTTATTCCAATACCATTTTTAGCACTAGTTAAAATAAATTCATCTTCATCAAATCCTAAAGTATCCATAAGTTCTCTTTTTACTCTATCAGGATCTGCATTAGGCAAATCTATTTTATTTATAACAGGGATAATAGTTAAATTATGTTCTAAAGCAAGATATAAATTTGCTAAAGTTTGAGCTTCAATTCCTTGAGCAGCATCAACTACTAAAATTGCTCCCTCACAAGCGGCTAAGCTTCTACTTACTTCATAAGTAAAATCAACATGACCTGGAGTATCTATTAAGTGCAAAATAAAATCTTCGCCCTTATAATTATATTTTAATTGAACCGCATTAAGTTTTATTGTAATTCCACGTTCTCTTTCAAGTTCCATATTATCTAGCAGTTGGTCTTGCTTTTCTCTTTCACTAACGGCACCAGTAAGTTCTAGTATTCTATCTGCAAGTGTACTTTTACCATGATCAATATGTGCAATTATGGAAAAATTTCTAATATTTTCTTTTTTCATTTAATTCACCTTTAATAATTATATCAAAAAAACAAGGTTTAATCTATTATTTTCTATACATTTTAAATATTAATATTGATAATCATTAACTAGTATGATATTATATGTAACAGTATTTATGAGGGAGGTATTTTATGGAAATAAAAAATAATAAGCTTATTAAAGTAACTAATAAAGATATAATAAATGGTACAATTATTATTCCAGACAACATAACAGAAATTAATGAGTATGCATTTGCTGGTACAGATTTGAAGTTTATCAACATTCCAGAACATGTAAATAAAATTGGGAATAATGCATTTTATGGTTGTAAACTTTTAGAAACAATTAATATATCAAGTAATATAACTAGAATTGGGGAAGAAGCATTTGCTAACTGTAGTTCTTTAGAAACAATTAACATATCAGGTAGTATAACTGTAATCAAAGCTCATGCTTTTGAAGGTTGTATAAGTTTACAATCAATTAATATACCAAGTAATATAACTAAAATTGATGAAGAAGCATTTGCTAACTGTAGTTCTTTAAAAACAATTAATATATCAAGTAGAGTAACTCAAATTAAATTTGGAGCTTTTGAAAACTGCACAAACCTACAATCAATTAATCTACCAAATAATATAACTAAGATTGAAAGATGTACATTTGGAGGATGCCAAAACCTAAAAAAAATTAATATTCCAAATAGTGTAACTGAAATTAAAGAACACGCATTTTATTCTTGCTTTAATCTTCAAAGTCTTATAGTTGAATGCAATATACAAGAAATTGAAGATAATGCATTTGGGAAGTGTCCAAACTTAGATACCATTATAGTTTCTGAAGACACTATTTACACAGACTTAAATAAAATTTGTGAACAAATACAAAAAGACAATAGTGCAAAATACTTTAATATTAATATAAATTCAAGCTTATTTAATATAGCTAATTCAATTTCTCATTCAAATTTATCAATAGATTCACTAGGTAATTATGTAATTAATAATTTAATTATTTATAATACACCAATAAATTTAAAAAAATTAATCAAATCATACAAATGTGATATTGAATATACAGGTATGACTAAAAAACAAATTATAAGTAATACCTATATTGATGAAATTAGAAAAAATGAATTATTATATAAAATTAAAGACAAATTAGAACATAATAATATTACTAATAAAAAATATTTTATCTATTCTCAACATCAAGATATCATTAATACAATTATATATAATTTAAATAATTCAATCAGTTACGATTATAGAACGGACTTGGAACATTATATAAAAAAATATATTGAAACAAAAAATGTTGAAACAAAAAATGTTGAAACAAAAAACACTGAAAATAAAAAAACATCCATTATTCCATCAAATACGATAGAAAATAACCTTAATAATAAAAATATACTTGAAGTAACAAATGATTTAAAAAATTATCAAATAAAAGAATTAAATACTAATGAATACATGGAACTATTTAATTTTGGAAATGAACTAAATATCTATCCCTTATATATATCCACTACTCTACATAATACAGTAACTCACTTTTCTAAAGATATTAAAATTCATCAAATAAAACAAAAATTTGATGAATTAACAACTATAAGTAATAAAGAAAGTTTTTTTAAAAAATTATTTTTTAAATATGATAACGATAATATTACTTTAAATAAAGAAATATTAGAAGAACTAAATAATTCTATAAATAATGAATTAACTAGTTCTGAAAAAGAAATTCAAATTTTAAATGAATTAAAAGAGTTAATCATTATTTATATAAAAAAGTTAGAGGAACATATTAATTATTTAGAAAATTATAATTTAGATTTCGTTAATCTTGATGTAATTAGTGAATCTGACTTATTACTTAAAAAAAATATAAAAATTGAAAAAATTGAAAGTTTTAAAAATAGTATAATTTTAATACAAGAAAAATATATTCAAATTAATCTAATAATTAATAGTAATTTAATATATATGGATAAATTAAATAATTTAAGAGTAAATTTATTACCAAATTTAATTTCAAAAATAATGACTAATAATGTTATTAAAAAAGATATTGAAAATATTCAAGAATTTATAGAAATTTCTAATACACTCAATGAAATTATTGATAATCAAAATAACATTGAATCTAACATAAAAAATGATAATTTCACATTAGATAATAATGAAAAAAATAAGCAATTTTATAAAAAATTATAATAGGATAAAAATATTGAAATTTAATAATAATTATGATATTATATGAAACAGCATTTGTTTGGGGGGATTTTATGGAAACTAAAAATAATAAACTTCTTGAAGTAAATAATATTGATATAAAAAATGGTATATTTAGTATTCCAGATAACATAGAAACAATTGAAGCAAAAGCATTTTTTTATTGTGTTAAATTAAGAGAAATAACTTTTTTAAATAAAATTACTTCAATTGGAAATGCTGCATTTGGTCATTGTTCAAACCTAAAAAAAATTAATATGCCAAATGAGATTAAAACAATTGGAAAACGTGCATTCAGCGAATGTTTTAGTCTTGAGGCAATTAATATTCCAAATGAAACTACTATAATTGAAAGAGAAACTTTTGAAGAATGTGAAAATTTAAAAAATATTATACTCTCAAATAGTATATCTAAAGTTGGATCATATGCATTTTATGGTTGTAAAAAATTGAATAAAATTACAGTTTCAAAAAATACTACATATATTGACTTAAACGTAATTTGCAAAGCAATTAAAAATCAAACCAATAATAATATCAATATTGTAGCAGAAACAAGTTTGTTTAATGTACTTGATTCTATTTCACATTCAAATCTAAGAAAAGGATTAATTAGTTTTGAATATAAAGTTAATACTTTAGTTATTAATAATAAAGAAATTGATTTAAAGAAATTAAGAAAATCTTTTAAAACTGAAAAAATAGAAAATAATAAAATAACTTATAATACTTATATTGATGAAATTAGAAAAGAAGAATTATTAGAAAAAATTAAACAAAATTTGAAAATTAGCAATACTAACATTAAAATTAATTTTGATTACTCTGAACATAAAGAATTTATTGAAAAAATTATATTTGATTTAAATTTAAATAATAATTACAATTATCTTAATGATTTTAACCAATATATAAATAGTTATATTGAAAAACTAAATATTTCTAATATTTCAAACGCAGTAAAAAATAGTAATACATTTGAATTAAAAAATAATACTAATATATCCGAACTAAAAAATTACATAAAAAACTGTAAATTTTCAAAAACAGATACTGACGAATATGTTAATATAATTAATTTTAACAATTCTTTAAATACAGGATTTAAATATATATCAACATATTTTTATAATACAATAATTGAGTTTAATAAAAATATTAAGGTTTATCAAATAAAACAAAAATTTAATGAATTAGTTTGTTATAAAAATGAATTTATTTCAAAAAATAATTTATCAAATTCTAATAATGATTTTTTTAAAAATCTCTTAACAATTCTAACTAATTTAAATAATTTGATTAATGATGAATTAATTGGTTATGAAAAAGAAAATAAATCTTTAAATGAATTAGGAGAATTAATTCATCTTTATGTAAAAAATATAAAAGAATTTATTATATATTTGAATACAAACCAAACTAATAATATAAATTTAAACTTATTACAAAAAAATGAAATAATTAAAGATATCGATAATATTATTGATTTAATACAAAAAAAGCAAAATGAAATTAATTTAACAATAAATAATAATTTATTATTTATTAAAAATTTAAACGATATGAGTAAAAATTTGTTACCTAGTTTAATTACTAAAATAAATTCAGATAATATTGAAAATGTTGATGAATTTATAGAAATTTCTAATATATTTAATAATATGATTAATAATCAAGAAAAAATTATTTCCGAATTAGAAAGAAACAATTCTTTTAATATCAATGAAGAAAAAAATAAACAATTTTATAAAAAATTATAGTTATAAAAAAACATCAGACTCAATTATGATGTTTTTTTGTTAATAATTGTTTATTAATCTTCATCTAGTCTTGGCGTTAATATTTCATATCCATCACTAGTTACTAAAACAGTGTGTTCATAATGTGCAGAAGGAAGTGCATCTTCAGTTTTAATAGTCCATCCATCTTCTAACATATAAATATCTGCCGATCCCAAATTTAACATAGGTTCAATACAAATAACCATTCCCTCTTTTAATTTAGGACCTGTACCTTTTTTACCGTAGTTTGGAATATCAGGATCTTCATGCATATCTGTTCCAATTCCGTGGCCACATAATTCTTTAACCACACCTAAATTATGCGCTATCGCATATTCTTCTACTGCAGATGATATATCACCAACTCTATTACCTGGTTTAACTTGTTTGATTCCTTCATACAATGCTTTTTTTGTATGTTCCATCAAATATTTTTTTTGGTCACTTACATCACCTACTGTATAAGTCCAAGCTGCATCACCTTGGTAACCTTCATAACCAATTACCATATCAATTGTTATAATATCACCTTTTTTTAATTTTCTTCTATTTGGAATTCCGTGAACAACTTCATCATTTACACTTGTGCATAATGTAGCAGGAAAACCTTCATATCCTTTACAGGATGGTACTCCACCCATACTTCTTATATAATCTTCTGCTAATTTGTCAAGTTCTAATGTAGTAATACCTTCCTTTATAAATTGTTTTAAATATTTATGTGTTTTAGAAACCATCATTCCTGCTTTGCGCATTAATTCGATTTCTCTTTCACTTTTTATAGTTATCATAAATACCTTCTTTCTAAAACCACATATATTATATCACGTATAGTCTATTTTTTATAATCATTTTTTATTATTTCAGATTCATACAAATGCTTATATTGAGTACAATTATTCATTAATTTTTCATGAGTTCCTTCTGCCAAAATTTTCCCATCATCTAAATATAAAATTCTATTCGCATTTTTAATAGTTGATAATCGATGCGCAATTATCAAAATAGTATATTCACCCTTCATATTTTCAATAGCTTTTTGTATTTGTTCCTGGGTATCATTATCTAAAGCACTTGTTGCTTCATCAAATAAAATTATTTCAGTTTTTTGAACTAAGGCCCTAGCAATTGCAAGCCTTTGTTTTTGTCCACCCGATAAATTTACTCCACCTTCCCCTACAACTGTATCGTATTTATTAGGCAAGTTCATTATAAAATCGTGCAAACAAGCTACATTACAAGCTTCTATCATTTCATCGTCTGTTAAATTTTGTTTTACTAATTTTAAATTTTCCTTAATACTCAAATTAAATATATATGGATTTTGACTTATAATAGTAATATTTCCTCTTATAGAATCTTTATCAAGTTCGTTAATATTTATTCCATCAATTTTTATTTCACCGTTATTAATGTCATACATTTTACACAAAAGATTAAAAATTGTTGTTTTTCCTGCACCACTTTTACCAACAAAAGCAACAGTTTCATTAGCTTTAATTTTAAAAGATAAATTCTTTAAAACTTTTATTTCATCATAACCAAATGATACATTTTTAAACTCAAAATCACCTTCAACTTTATCTAAATGCTTAAGTCCAAATGTTTCTTTTTTAAATTCGCTACTTTCTATAATATCAAAAACTCTATTTGCAGATAAATTAAAATCCTTAACTTTATCTAATAACATACCTACATAGTAAGCAAATTCTGGTAATTTTTGAGAGTAATTATAGATAATTAAGGCATTGGCCATTATAATTTTTTCTTTAACTATTAGTACTACCAAAAGAATTATTAATAATAAATCATCTAAATCACTAAAAAATCTTCTAAATAATTTATATGTTCTATTAACACTACCCATATTATATTTTTCGCAATTTACATCTTTTATTTTACTATTTAATGAAGTAATAAAACTATCTTCACTATTAAGCATTTTAATATCACGAACACCTCTTATAATTTCACTAAAAAAACCAGATACTTTTTCATTTTTTGATCTAAATATTTTATCAAGCTCTATATACTTTTCTACTCTTTTTCGTTCTATTAAAAATAAAATTACAATTGTTGTTAAAAGATAAATAAAAGCAATTTTGTTTATTAAAAATATTGCACAGAAAATTCCTATACTTGATATAATTCCATATAAACATTCATTTAATACATTAAATATTTCAGCTAATTTGGAAGTATCACCAGTAATTCTTTGAATAAAAACACCTGTTCCGTATTTTTCAATCGTTTTATTTTCTAATTTTAAAATACTTTTTCCTAATTCCAACTGAATTTTAGATGAACTTTCTCTATATATAAGTTGGGAATATTTGTCTATTAAATAACTTGAAATATTATTTAATTGTTCTACAAGAAATATAACAATACTTATAATTATTAATTGATAAAAATTATTACCGGTTAAATTAACAATTATTTTAGCACTTAATATAGGAACAATTACACTTATAACAATTGTTATAATATTTGTAATTATAAATTTTATAAAATTTCCTTTTTGACTTTTTGTAAATTTCCAAGCAAATTTTAAATTTTTAAAAAATTCATTCATACAACTCCTCCAACAATTAGTATTATAACAACATTTGAAAATTTTACAATATAAAAAAAATAAGTATTTAACTTATTTTAAGATAAAGTAACACTTACTTCTTTTTCTTTATATTCACGCCCACTAGTATATTTAACTACTAATTTTACGGTATCACCTTTCTTTTTTTCATACAGATAATTACTTATATCACTGAATGATTTAACATCAATGTCATCTATTTTAGTAATAATATTTCCTATCTCTAATTTTGATGCATCAGCTCCACTACCATTTACAATTTTGGAAATATAAAACCCAACTGGCATATTATAACTTTTACTATATGACTCATTAATCATATATCCTTCAATGCCCAATGTTGCAGTCTGTTCTTCTTCACCATTCATTAATGATTCAATTAAATTACTAACTGATGAAATTGGAATAGCAAACCCCATACCTTCTATACTAGCTGATGATGTATAAGAATTTGATGAATATTTAGCGGAATTAATTCCAATTACCTCACCCTTACTATTAAGTAATGCTCCACCACTATTTCCACCATTAATTGCAGCATCTATTTGAATCATTTTATTTGTGTAATTATCTATAGTAACATCCCTATTCAAAGCACTGACTACTCCTGTTGTAACTGATTGACCATAACCTAGAGCATTACCTATTGCAATAACACCATTACCAACTTTTAAAGTATCACTATCACCTAGTGTTGCAACTTTAATAGAATTAATTGTATCTTCATCCAAATTACTTAAATCAACAGTAATAATTGCGATATCTTTTCTTTCAGATGTGCCTTTTATTTTTGCATCAACACTTTTATCATTAATAAATTTAACAGTTAATTCCTCTGCTCCTTCAACAACATGATTATTTGTTAAAATTATAAGTTCAGAATCTGTTGAACTTACAATAATTCCACTTCCTGCTCCTTCACTATATTGTTGTGAGCCAAAAAAATTTGGACCATATTTTCCTGTTGAAACTAAAGTTTTACTTGTTATTGCAACAATTGATGGCATAACATTTGAAACGATCTCGGAAACATCTGTTATATATATTCCTTCACTATTAACAGTACTTGTTTCGGTTTGTTTCAATTCTATATTAACTTTAGATTTAGTTTTATTTGTTTCTAATGAACTAGATTCATTATTTAATAAATAAACTACCAATATAGATAAAATTACTACAATTATAATAAGCAAGATTATAACTATTCCATTATTTTTTTTCTTTTCATTTATTATTATTTTTTCACTATTATTTTCTATCATAAAATCACCTCATTTAAATTTACATTTTTAATATATATTATTATTATGTTATTTTTGTGAAATTTTAAAAGAAAATTATTATAATCGATTTAAACTGGATTAACGTGAATTATTGCTAAATAAATTTCATCAATATTATTTACAATTTCCTTTTCTAAATTATCAGCAATGTTGTGACTTTCAAAGGTAGATAAATTTCCATCAACAAAAATTGATAAAGAAATTTGATATTTATAACCTACTGGTGTTGAATTAAAATGTGTAATTTTTTTAATTTCTTTATGATTTTCAATTATTTTTAAAACTTCATTTTTAGTTTTTTCATTCATACATTTATCCATTAATACATCATAACTTTCCTTAAATATATTAATAGCAGTTAATATAATCCAAACTGAAATTACTGTTCCTACTATTCCATCAATAAAATAAATACCATTTCTAGATAAAATTGCGGAAATTAAATTTAATAGAGTTAAAACGCAATCATTTATATGATCTTTTGAATTTGCTTTAATTAATAAATTATTTAATTTTTTTGATATTTTATTTGTATATAAAAATAATAAAAATTTTACCATTATTGTTATAATACAAACGATAATAAGCCATATCGAAAATTCATAATGATTAGGTTTAAAAATTGATAAAATAGAATCTTTTAAAATTATTAAGACAGTTATAAACATAACAATACTAATCAACATTGAATAAATATATTCAGCCTTACCATGACCTAAGTTATGATCATCATCATAAGGTTTACTCGCAATTTTATTACCAATAAATGTCATAAATGAAGAAAAAACATCTCCTGCACTATTAAAAAAATCGGCAATCATAGCTTTACTATTTGTAATAAATCCAATAATACCTTTAATAATTAAAAGAAAAATATTTCCTAATACTCCTAACATACTAGCTAACCTAACACTTTTATATCTCATATTTCCTCCTAATAAACACCAATATTTTTTTCACAATAACTTGCCATATAACCAATGCTTTCCTTCATACCAAGTGCAAACCAACGTGTTGCTACTGAAAGTACTGCCCCAATACAAGCAACTAAATTATAATAATCACTTCTATCCTCTGATGTAATCATGTCATCAAATAAAAGAATATTTTCTAACAAAAACAACATTTTAAAGTTTGCTTTTTTTAACAAAAGTATTTCCTTTTCTTTTAATTTTATTTCTTCAAATATTTTATAATAAGCTTCATAACTTCCATGACATTCTTTTAAATTAATAAATAAAACTTTTAAACTATTAATAACTTCTACTTTAAGTTTTTCTAAAATATCCTCTTTTGAATTATAATTTCTATAAAAAGCCATTCTAGATACACCAGCTTTTTTTACTAATTCTGTAATAGTTATTTCATCAAAATCTTTTTTGTTCATTAAACATATAAGAGCTGTTTGTAAACTTGATCTAGTTATTTTATTTGATTCCTCATTAGAACTTTTAAGTAAATTTTTTTTATCTTTCATATACACTCCTTGATGTTACAAATTAATCAATTTTGTAAACTCCACCATTCAATATATTGATTTTTTATCTCTTTAGTGATAAATATATTATAGTTGTTACGATTGTAACATCAGATGTGTTTTTTGTCAATCTAGAAAAGAAGTGTTAATATGATTACAAAAATTTACTCGCTTGCCTTAATGGCAGTTATAGTTTCATTTTTAGGATTTTTAGTTGAAAATATATGGCTTATTTTAACAAAGGGTTTTTGTGATAATAGAAATATGAAATTGCCATTTTTATTAGGGTATGGATTATTTATTATTGGACTATATATTTTCCTAGGAACACCCGATTCATTTATAATTAATAGTATATTTGTAAAAAATCAAGATATTGGTCATATTGTTTATTTTGTAATAGTTTTTCTAATAGTCAGTATTGGAGAAGTATTACTTGGAACATTTACAGAAAAATACTTTAAGTTTTATTACTGGAATTATGAAAAAATACCTATGCATATTACTAGATATACTTCTATTCCAACTAGTTTAGGCTTTACTGTTATAATTATGTTTTTTATGCAGGAATGTTTTACTCCAATTTATAATTTTATTTATAATTCTGAAAAATTAAGTACTTCTTCTATTTCTATAATTTTAATAACACTTTTAACAATTGATTTTTTAACAAGTTTTTATAAAATGCATAAAACAAATAAACAAAATATTAGATGGAGATATTACGTTAATAAAACTGAAAAAGAAAAAATTACAAATTAATCTTTGTAATCATATTCCCACAAACTAAGTTTTCCTCTTACTTTTATTGGTTCTATTTTAGAAACTTTCTCTAACTTAAAACCATATCCATTCCATTCTTTATTTTTTATTGTATTAGAATATACTAAGTCATTTTCACTTTTTAAAATATTTCTGAAATTATCATCAACTTTTATACAATCAGTTATAGAGGCAATACCAATTATACATCCAGTTGGATAATCTAAATTATATTTTTCAAATTTTTTCATCGCATTCTTATCAACAGTTTTTGCAGAATGAATTAAAATTTTACCTCTATAATTAGTTTTCCAAGTTCTAAATTCATATTTTTTTATATTTTCTACAATAAGAGAAGCAAATGGTTGTTTAATTGTAATTACTTTCATATTTTCCTCCGTATATTTTTTATTATTATAACACAAAATAAATTAATTAAACAGTTAAGGAAGGTGGTGAGTTATGATAAAAAAATTAAATTCATTTATTAATTCTTCAATTTGTATATCCATTATGTTTATAATTATTGGAATTATTATGGTACTAATGCCTAAAATGTCTTTAGAAATTTTAGGAGTTATATTATCAGTTATACTAATTATAAATGGCGTTATTTTAATGATTACAGATATAAAATTAAATAATAATTTTATTCCTGTTGATATGTTACCAGCAAGTATGTTATCTATTCTACTTGGAATTATGATGCTAATATATCCTAATGTATTAAGTATTATTATTCCATTAATGCTAGGTACATGGTTTATAATGACAAGTATTTTTAAAATTCGCTTAACATTATATTTAAGTAAAATTCAAAACACTCCTTGGATATTACTAATGTTAATTTCTATTTTATCAATAGTATGTGGATTTATTTTAATATTAAATCCAATTGATTCATCAGTTGCGATAACATTATTTATAGGAATAGTAATTATTGTTTACGCAATTTCTGACATAATAAATATGATTGTATTAAAAAGAAATATAAAAAATATAGCAAAATATTTTAAGGAAAATATAAAAATAATTGAAGAATAAAAAAAGTTACAATGATAACTTTTTTTAGTTATTAACCCCATGTTCTACTCTCGGACTATTCATAGTTAATGGTCTAAATTGATACCCGTGACTTAATCCATATTTTATGATTTCTTCAACTGCATCTACACTAAACTTTTTTATATCGTGTTGTAAAACTACATAAGTACTACCATTTCCTAGTGAATTCACAACATTTGAAATAACTTTATCAGTGTTATATGTTTCACCTGCATCGCCACTTACAACATTCCAATCAAAATATCTAAATCCACGCAATGTTACCTCATCAGTTAATTTGCTCATTATTTTAATTCCACCATCGTAACTCTTACTTACAGTATTAGAACTTCCACCAGGGAATCTAATAATAGTTGAGGTGTAACCAGTTATTCTTTTAACCTTTTCCTGTATCCTATATAAATCATTAAAATAGTTATCAACGCTTGAATAAATATAACTATAATTATGACTATTTGAATGTAATCCAATAGTATGTCCTTCTTGATATGCTCTTAATATTACATCATCATATCCATGTGTTAAAGCTTGGTCAGTCACAAAAAACGTAACTTTAACATCATATTTTTTTAATATATCTAATAATTCATTAGTATACATACTAGGTCCATCATCAAATGTTAAATAAATTGTTTTACCATTTGGAGTTATAATTTCATTATTATTAATTACAGTAATATTTCTAGTAGCAGTCGATTCATTATTATTACTATCCTTAACTTTATATTCAAGTATGTAACTACCAGGTTTATTAGTATCAACTGAACCTGATATTTCGATTTTATCAGTCAAATCTCCATCACAATAATCTATAGCTATTGCGCCCATTTCCTCATACCTTTCGCCTACTGTTAATCTAACTTCTTCGTCACCATTAAGTTTAATATTTGGTTTTTCGGTATCTTTTTTTATTGCTGATTTTGACAAATTTGTCTGATTACCAGATGAATCTGTAACTGTAAATACTATATTATCATTTTTTATTTCTTCTCTTACTTTACTTGTTATATTACCATCATAATTGTCAGTAGCTTTAAAACCAAATTTTGGAATTTTGCCATTTGGACAATACCATAATTCACTTTCATCTAATTCTATATTAGGTGATACAGTATCAATTACATTAACAATTTGATTTATTATTTTTTCTTTATTTTTATATTTATATGTATATTTTACTTCATATTTTCCTAATTTTTCTAAATCAACTTGACCACTAATAATAGGGTCTATTTCCTTACATTTTAATTTATTTCCATAACATACTTTAATATTATTATTATATGAATTTCCATATTCAATGTTTATTGTTTTTTGATAATTTTTGATATTAAATTTAGGATACACTAAAAAAAATATAATACTTATTATAATTATAAGAATAACTATTAAAATAAAAACTATATTTTTTTTAATTTTATCCATAGCAAACACCATATTTATTATACCACTAAATATTTTTTTATTATTAATCTTTATGAATTTTTTTATATTTTGACATTTTTTATAGATTAGATATTTTTTAATTGCTTTATTATTTCCTAATAAATAATTATATAAAAATTACGTAATTTCAATACAACTGAATTTACGTAATTACAATTTTATTTATCTCTTAATTTAGCATTTAATTTTACTTCAACGTCATTAATTATTTTATTAAAAATTAACATTACTTCTTCATCAGATAAAGTTTTATTCATATCTTCAAAAGTTAGTGAATATGCGATTGATTTTTCATTTTCTTTAACATTTTCTCCTGTATATAAATCAAATACTTCAATATTAGTTAATGTCTTACCACCAGATTTTTTTATTACCTTAACTATATCTTCACTATTTATTTTTTTATCAACGATAAATGCTAAATCTTTAACTACTTTAGGATATTTAGAAACTTCTTTATATTTTAATTTAGATACTCTATTTTTTAATAATTTATCTAAATTAATTTCTGCAACATATACATTTTTTTCTATACTTGGATGTAATAAACCTAGAAATCCAATATCAGAACCATTTACATTTATTGTCGCTGATACACCAGGATGTAGAAATTCTTTAATATTATCTACTACAAAACTATAACGATTAGCAAATCCTAAGAAATGTAATAATTCTTCGATTATTCCTTTTAAAACATAAAAATCAACTTTTTTTCTATTACCTAATTCTAAATAATAATCACCTGTCATTAAAATACCTAATTTATTATCTTCACCATATTTATCATCTTTTTTATAAAAACCTTTGGCCATTTCAAAAATAGTAATATCTTTTAAATTTCTACCTTTATTATATTCATATACCTTTAATAAAGATGGTACTAAAGAATAACGTAATGCATTTTTTTCAACTGATAATGGATCTAAAAGTTTAACAATTTCATAATCTTTGTCACAATATTTTTGTGCAACTTCATCATTTAAGAATATTTGAGTTAATACTTCGTTTAGTCCTAAATCAACTAATTTATTTCTAATTTGTCTTGTAGTTTTATCATAACTACCTTGTTTAATAGAAAGTTTTGGTAATTTACCTTCAATATTATTAATTCCATAAATTCTACCAACTTCTTCAATTAAATCTTCTTTTATTGAGATATCTGTACGTCTTGTTGGAACAGTAACTGTTATTAAATTTTCTTTGTTTTGAGCGGTAAAACCTAATTTTTCAAATACTGATATAACAGTTTTAACGTCAATATTAGTTCCTAATACATTATTAATATTTTCTAGTGTTATATCTATTACTTTATCATCTTTATTCATTTTATCATATGTAAGCATTCCATTATATATAGAACCATTTGCGTAAATTTCTAATAAATGACAAGCTCTTTTTATAGCCATATAAGTTCTTTTAGGATCTATTCCTTTTTCAAAACGATTAGAAGCTTCACTTCTTAAAACTTTCTTACTTGTTTTTCTAACACTAACTGAATCAAATATAGCAGATTCAATTATAATATTTTTAGTAGTTTCTAAAACTTCTGTACTAAGGCCCCCCATAACTCCTGCTAAACCTACAGATCCGTTTCTATTTGCAATAACAATGTCATTACTAGTTAATGTTCTCTCTTGATTATCTAAAGTAACTAATTTTTCTCCATCATTAGCATCTCTTACAATTAAAGTATCTCCTAAATTGTCAGCATCGTAAAAGTGAAGTGGTTGACCAGTTTCTAACATAACATAATTTGAAATATCAACAACATTATTAATAGGTCTTATACCACATGCAATAAGTCTATTTTTAATAAAATCAGGGCTTTCTTTTATAGTAATATTTGATACTTTCTTTGCTAAAAATAAACTACATTTTTCTGTTTTAATATCAATAGAAAATTCTGATTCAATATTTTTATCTATTTCATTATATGTTAAGTCTATATCTTTAACTTTTTTATCGTATATTGCGCCTAATTCATAAGATAAACCAAGCATACTTAGTAAATCTCCTCTATTTGCAGTTAATTCAAAATCAATAATTTCATCATCTAATCCTAAATATTTAATAGGGTCTTCTCCTACAACTGCATATTCAGGTAACTCCTTAATTCCATTAATATCTTCTGGAGTTAAAAATTTATTATCAAGCCCTAACTCTTTCATAGAACACATCATACCATTCGATTCAACACCACGTATGACACCTTTTTTTATAGTAATTTCTGGTAATACAGCCCCAACTAAAGCAACTATAACTTTAATGCCAACTCTTGCATTTGGAGCACCACAAACTATTTGTAATACTTCATTTCCAATATTAACCTTACATACATGTAAATGATCACTATCAGGATGATTAACACATTTAATAATTTCGCCGATAACTAAATTACTTGCTTCAATTAGTTTTCCACAATTATCATATTCATTACCAACTCTTGTCATATCTTCCGCAATTTGTTTTATTGTTAAATTGTTGTCAAGATCAATATAGTCGCTTACAAATTTTCTAGATAATATCATTAATCTTCATCCTTTCTATCAAATTCACTTAAAAATCTTATATCATTTTGATACATTAGTCTTATATCTGGTATTCCATAACGGAACATTGTAATTCTATCCCATCCTGGTCCAAAAGCAAATCCTCCATATACTTCTGGATCATAACCATTCATTTTTAACACATTAGGATGTACCATACCAGCAGCAAAAACTTCAATCCAACCAGTCTGTTTACATAAATTACATCCCTTTCCACCACATTTAAAACAAGTAACATCAACTTCATAAGAAGGTTCTGTGAATGGAAAGTAACTTGGTCTAAATCTTAAATCAAGATTATCACCTAACATTTTTCTTGCGAAAATTTCTAATGTTCCTTTTAAATCAGCTAATGAAACATTATTTTCTTTTTTATCAATAACAAGTCCTTCAATTTGTGAAAATTGTGGTGAATGAGTAGCATCATCTTCTCTACGATAAGTTTTACCTGGAACAATTATTCTAATTGGCTTTTTTTCTTCCATACTCATCATATAACGTGCTTGAACAGATGATGTTTGTGTTCTAAGTAGATATTCATCAGTTATATAGAAACTATCTTGCATATCACGAGCAGGATGTCCTTTTGGTAAATTTAGCCTTTCAAAGCAATATTCATCGCTTTCTAACTCTGGACCACTTACAACATCATATCCCATTGAAACAAATAAATCTTCAATTGCTTCAATTGTTAAACTCATAGGATGTTTGCTACCTCTTTTAATTTTTGTACTAGGTAAGCTTATATCAATTTTTTCACTTTCTAGTTTTTTATTTAATAATTCTGTTTCAAATTTATTTTTTAATTCATCAAATAAATTATTAACATAACATCTTAAATCATTTAATAAAACACCTATTTCTTTTTTTTCTTCGTTATTTAATTCACGCATACGACTAGATAATTCTGTAATAGCGCCCTTTTTTCCTAAATATTCAACTTTTAAATCATTTAAATCTTTTAAATCACTAACATTATCTAATTTTAAAGATATTTCTTCTTTTAATTTTTTAATTTGTTCTTTCATAAAATTCCTCCTAATTAAAAAAATCACATCCTAGATATAAGGACGTGATTACGTGGTACCACCTTAATTTATAGATATAAAATCTACCTTCAAACTATAACGCGTTACCGTCATAAATTTTCTTTTACAAAGCTCTAAAGACGAATTCATAAAATATTATTATTAGGTTACACCAAATCCTAACTCTCTTTAAATAAATCTTTTACTACTACTTCTTTGTCATTGCTTTTAAAAATATCTATTACAAGTATATCATATATTTTGTATTTTTCAATTATTTATTTAAGTTTTTGATAATTTTTGTTCCATATTTTTCTTTTAAATCGTCAACTGTTTTTTCTAGTTTAATATTTTCTTCAATGTTTTTTTCAAATATTGATACTTGATGAATAACCACATCTGTTAAATTATTTACTCTGATTCCAATTAATCTAATTGGTTTTTCGTATTTCATTTCCAAATATAATTCTTTAGCAATTTTTAAAATATCTTCACTATTTCTAATTGCATTTAAAAGTTTTTTTTGATGAGTACTTCTTATAAATAAATTATCTTTTAAAATTATAGTTATAGTTAGAGCATATTTTTCCATTTTTTTTAGTCTTGCAGAAATTTGTTCTGATAAAATATTAAAACAATTAAATACCTCTTCTTTTGTTTCTATATCTTTAGGAAGTGTTATTTCATTTCCAATTCCTTTTCTCTCTGGTGGTGTACTTATAACTTTTGTTTCATCAATACCATTAGCTCTATTTATTAAATATTGTGCCTGATTTTTAAAATATTTACTTAATTTATCTAAATCAGAATTTGCTAAATCACTAATTTTATAAATATTTAGTTTTTCTAATTTGGGAACCGTTTTTTTTCCTATTCCAAATAATTCGCCAACTTGCAAAGGCCACATTTTTTGTTTTATTTCATTTTCATATAAGGTATGAATTTTAAATGGTTTTTCAAAATCAGAAGCCATTTTAGCACATAATTTATTATTAGCAATTCCAATATTCACAGTAAATCCTAAATTTTCATAAATTTCATTTTGTATTTTTTTAGCAAAGTTCAAAGGATCACCGTAAATATGTTTTATTGGAGTATAATCCAAATAACACTCGTCTATTGAAGCAATTTCAATATCCGGAGTATATTTATATAATAATTGAAACATATTATTAGACATTTTTTGATAGAAAGAATAATTAGGTTTATATACTCTTAAAACTGGACACTTCTTTTTAGCGCTATATAAGGTTTCAGCAGTGACAACACCCTGTTTTTTTGCGGGATTAGATTTAGCCAAAACTATACCTTTTCTAGCACTAGGATCTCCTCCTATTACTGCATAGCTATTTCTAATATCGTATTTTGAGCCATTTTGTAATAATTCTAATGCTGTCCAAGATAAAAAAGCATTATTTACATCAATATGCATAATAATTCTTTTCATAGTATCACCAATTTAATTTTATCACAAACATTTATTCGTGTAAATTAATTTTTATTTATAAAGTATATCAATATCAACATAGCCATTTATTCCATCAATTTTTCCATCACTACACATTTGCCACATATAATAATTACCATTATAATTTGTTTTATTTGTATAATGAGCTAACCAAGTTTTATAGTTTTGTAATTCCCATATGTTTTCTAAATAATTCTTACTACTATATAACATAGATTTATAACCAGCATCCTCTATTTTTTTTAAAAATGTTTCTGCCATTAAATTAAATTTATGTAAACTAGCATTTATAGAATTAAAACTTGACCAAACTTCCCAATCATATACAACTGGCAAATCTATTTCATAATTTTTTAAATTATTAATAACCCATTCAGCTTGTTTTTCACTTTCTTCTATACTATTAGAATAACTATAAAAATAAATTCCAATTTTTAAATTATTTTCTTTTGCTTTTTCCATATTTTGTTTAAAATATGGATCCATTATATAGTCACCATCAAATCCATCTTGATAGCCTATTCTAATCATCACAAATTCTGCTCCTGATTCTCTTACCTTTTTAAAATCAATATCACCTTGCCATTTTGATACATCTATTCCTACACTTGTATTATCTGTTTTAAAATTTTTTAAAGCATCACTAAAAGCAATATATGAATTATTAGGTGTTGCAGTATTTTTACTTTTTTTTACAACATTTAAAACAAAATCCTGAGTAGTAGCATTTCCACTATTATCCGTTGCTTTATAAGTTAAATTATAACTTCCTACAGTATTAAAATCATATTCACCGATAATTTCTCTTTTAATAAAATTATCATAATTATCTGCTGATATAATTACGTCTGTAAGTTTTTTTTCATAACCTTCTGTTACAGTATATGAATTTTTAAGAAATATTTTAGGCGGTACTAAATCAACAACATTAAAGTTTACTACATATTTTAACCTTTTATTTTGAGAATTTTTACAATGAGTTATTACCTCAACACTGCCAACATTTTCTGTATTAATTTTTTCATCATTTTTTAATTCACAATCAAAATTTTCCTTATAATCAAATAATGTTTTATCACTATATACATCAATATCTAAATTTAAATTTAGTACTTCTTCCTTGATGAATTTATTATAAATAAAAAAACCACCTATTAAAATTACAATAAAAATTGTTACAACAATCAAAATAACGCTCTTCTTCATAAAACATACACCTCATTATCTATAATGTTATCAAAAAATTCTAAAAAAAACAATTTATTAGCAAAAAAAAAGAGAATGATCTCAAGTTATAATAATTTTATTACCATTAATAAATACTTTTAAAAATTTTATTAAAATTATTTTTAGTTATTTTTTTGCCTTTGTCTTGAAGCTAAATTGTTTAATATAATAAATAATATTGAAAACCCAATAATAATTAGCATATTGATAAATAGTGGTTTTAGATTATTAAAATTTATTATTTCCATATTTTTTAATATATCATTTGTTTTAATATACCAATATGTTGGTAAAATTTTAGAAATATTTACAACTTTAATAGGTAAAAACTCACTTGGTACAAATGCACCACATAAAAATGCAGAACCAAGTGCTATAACATTAACAATCCCACTAATTGCATTTTTATTTCTAACTAAAGTTGAAATTAAAAGTGCGATTGTAAGAGAACAAAATGTAAAGATTAAACTATTTATTATATATATTGTTCCTCTTAAATTTCCTATTATATTGCCTATTAAAACCTGCCCCAAAGTTACATATAAAATCCATACAATAATTGCATATAACAAGCTTGAATATAAAATTAGTAAGTTATGTTTTTTATAATTCATACCGCTAACTATAATTCTTTTATTTACTGCGCCACATAAAAAGCTTGATAAAACTAAACATATAATATAAATTACTACCGCCATAATACTATAACTTGCAAAATTAAAGTAACTAGTTATTTTATTAGTTGTGTTAGTGTCTATTTGGGAAGCAATTTGAATGGTAGAATTCTCTTTTAAATTATTATTTATGTTGTCAATTAACTCATTCTCTTCAATTGTAACCTTAGAATAAACATTTTGTACATTTATATATCGCATCAAAATCATTTCTGCCAATGATGCATTATAATCTTTTGTACTTTTTATATTAATTTCAGGATTAATACCATTAAGGACATCATTGCGATAATTTTCTGGTATATAGATTATATAGTTAACATCTCTATAAAATAACGCATCATTTCTTGATTCTTCATTATCTTTAATTTCAACTATATTAGAATTTTTACCCATATAATCAATTAAATTTTTAGTTATTCCCTTATATTCATCATTATTCACAATAGCTATATCAGGTTTATCACTTGTAAATATCGAAATTTGATCATTACTAGAAACATTTATACCACCAAATATAACAAGCATAACTGTATAAAGTATAATTGTTCCTTTGTATTTGTTTACTATTTTAAGAAATGTTTTAAATACTATCATAACTTTGCCTTTCTAATGCTTTATAAGATAAAATAACCAGTATCAAAGAGAATATAAGTAAACTCATTAAATTAAAGTAAAACCTATCTAATGTTTCATAATAATATAATGAATAAAATCCATCAGTTATCATACTTGCAGGATTTAATTTATTTAAAATAGGAACATTTTTATCAATTACATATTTCATAGTAATTCCCATCATACCTGAAAAAAAGCAACAAAACATTGTAAAAGCTATTAAAATTCCTGTTTTAAAATTTTCATTTTTTTTAAATGCACAAGCACAAAATACTCCAAGTGTAAGTCCAGAAAAAGCACCAACAATTGATAATAATACTACCAAATTTAATCTATCACCATAATCTACTTTTAATACAAAAATAGTATATAAGTAAAGGAACGTAAGACCAAATAATTCTACAATATAACTAGCGAACAAACTTCCAATAATATTTTTTCCTCTATTAAGTGGCGATATAGTAGTACGTTTACCTACACTATTCATATTTGCTAATTTATAATTTGTAATAAACATAGAAATTATTCCACCATATAAAATAGACATTGCAATCAAAGTATAATATTCTATCATCGTATAACTTAAATTTTTATTAGAAATATTATTTATTTTAGCATCACTTTGCATTATTAAATTATTAACGCCTAAATAAATACTATCATAATTCATATTAGAATTTTGATTATCATTATTATTTATTTGTGATTCAATCAAATTTTCAACAATTGTCTTTTTAGAACTAATTTCATCAACAACAAATTTAAGTATTGTTTCATTTATTCCATTATTATTTACTGTTATATTTATATTATCATCAGTAAAAACCAAATAACCTGTTATTTCTTTATTATCTAGCATTTTTTTTGAATTATCAATATTTGTATATGTTATATTAAATAACTTATCTTCATTTTCTCCATTTTCTAAATTTGAGAATGCTTCTTTGAAAAAGATATTATGAGAAAAATTTTCATTTTCTACTATGGCAATATCAATAGGATTTAATTTTTCATTTTTTTCTATATCACTAAATGCCATACTAAAAAATGTTCCTAATATTATTGGAAAAATGAAGGTCCAAAATAAAAGAGATTTATTTCTAAGTAGTACTTTTAAAGAATATTTAAAATTGTGAAAAAACACTAATCTCTAAGTTCCTTACCTGTAAGATATAAAAATACATCATTTAAGGTTGGTCTTTCTTTAAAAATACTATTATATTTTACTTTATGATCTTTTAAAAATTCTATTAGTTCTTCTAAATTATTTTTTCCTTTTTTATAAGTAATAATTAATAAATTTTTATTTAGATTAACACTTTCAACTGTTTTAAAATTTTTTATTTCTTCCACTAAGTTATCACTTATATTTTGCGTTTCTACTGTTATTTTTTCTTCAATATTTGATAATTCCTTTAATTCATCACTAGTTCCTTGTGCCAAAATTTTTCCCTTATCTAAAATGATAATTCTGTCACAAAGTATTTCTACTTCTTCCATATAATGAGTCGTATAAATTATAGTCGCACCATCATCTCTTAATTTTTTTATACCATCTAAGATATTGTTTCTACTCTGAGGATCAACTGCAACAGTAGGTTCATCAAAAAAAATTAATTTTGGTTTGTGAGCAATGCCACACGCTATATTAAGTCTTCTTAAAAGACCTCCAGATAGTTGACGTGGATAAAATTTTTTAAAATCTAATAAACCTACAAAATTAATAGCGTCCATTACATATTCTTTTCTTAATTCCTTATCAGTAATATATAAACCACAAAAATAATCTATATTTTCATATACTGTCAATTCAGAAAATACTGCAACATCTTGAAAAATTACACCAATGTTTCTTTTTATATCGTACGAATTTGATTTTACACTTTTGCCGAATATTTTAATATTACCATGTTGATAGTTTAAAAGCGATAATAAACAATTTATAGTAGTTGATTTCCCACTTCCATTTGGTCCTAGAAGTCCTAAAATTTCCCCTTCTTTTACTTCAAATGATAGATTGTCTACCGCAACTAGATTTTTATATTTTTTTGTCAAATTCTTTACTTCTATTATATTTTTCATAAATTTCTCCCTAATTACAATTAAATTCCGATTTCAAACTTTAATTGAGGATTCTTTTTCTTTATTAATTCTTTAGGATAATTAACTATTTCTACATCATCAACTGTAAAATCATAAAAATTATTTTTGTCGGGATTTAATTTAATTTGCGGATTACAATCTATAGGCTCTCTTTTTAACATTTCTTTAACCTGTTCAATATGTCTATCATATATTTGAACATTAGTACAATCCCAAGTGAATCTGCCAGGAGTATAACCCAAATGTCTTGAGATCATTAGCATAAATACTAAGTACTGCATTTGATTAATACATCCTGCTGTTGCAAAATCACTGCTTCTTTGAATTAATTTCATATCCAAATAGTCAATACCATCTTTTCCATGTCTAACATTCCAATGAGTTTCATAAGCACATGGCTTTAGGCCATGTTTTTCTTCAAATTGGTCATATTGCCAAAGGTTTAAAATATGTCTTCTACCATCAGGATCATTTTTTATACCTTCAAACAATACTTTATTAACTAAATCATATTTTCTTACAGTTTCACCATAAACAGAACCTATAGTTCTATTTCCAATATCCCACTCATCCCACCATGTAACACCATATTTATTTTTTAAAATATCTAAATCATTAGATTGATCTTGATAAATCCATAGCATTTCTCCAATTGCGCTTTTAATAGCAATTGGTCTTAATGTTATTAAAGGAATTTCTCCTTTGGTTAAATCATATGTATGAAATACATGATTAATACTCAATGTATGAGCTTTGGTACCATCCTTATATTTTGGTCTTGGATTTATATCCAAACTTCCTTCTTCTAAAATTCTTTTAAATGTTTCTTTAGTATATATATCACCTTTTGTCATAAATTCCTCCTCAATTAATTATAACACATAATTATAATTATTACGTTTAGATTATTCTAATTACATAATATTTTCTAGTATTTATAGCGTTGTTTTATTTTTTTATTATTCATAAAATATATGGAAGAGGTGAATTAAATGGACATTTGTCAAAGAGATAACAAAATATATAAAAAAGCTTTAGAAAAAATTAAAAATGATGAATTTTGTAAACCTAATTGTTGTCTTATAGGGCCTACTGGACCACGTGGAGAATCAGACACACTAACTATTAGGAATACAATAACTGGCGAAGCAGGCACTGAAGCAAAAGTTATTGATAATGGAATCGGTGGTAATCACATATTAGACTTTATTATTCCACAAGGTCCTATTGGACCAACAGGTACTGGTATATCAATTTTAGGATCATACGATAGTTATAACGATCTTATAAAAGAACACCCTGTTGGAAATATTGGAGATTCGTACCTTGTTTCAAATGATTTATATATTTGGTCTGATAATAATAAGAAATGGCAGAATGTAGGTACAGTTAGGGGACCTATTGGTCCTATTGGGCCTACCGGTCCTAAAGGCGATGTTGGTCCAACCGGACCAAGTGGGATTACATACATTAGATCTTCTTATATAGTAACATTTAATGACGGAACAGATATAGATGGTATCAAGGTTGAGTCAAATGAAAGACTACCTATTGACAGAATGGAGTTGGATGTAAGCAATTTAATTACATTAAATCCTAATGATAGGACAATAAAATTCAATGAAACTGGATATTATAAAATAATGTTTACAGTTTCGTCATATCCTGCTGTAAATGATATCGAGTTTGATCCTACAAAAGATATTGTATCAATTGGATTTAGACAAACTAATACGGATAATGCTTACATAGGCGTTGGACAATGGGTATATAATGCTGAACCAGTTGAATTAATTGGTCAAGGTATAATTGCAGTTATAGATAAAGAGGCAACTTATGAACTTGCCAATTTAGGAAAATACCCAATATATTTATTAACACCAGATATAAAGAATATTGCATCAAAATCATATTTTAGTAATCCTCTAATTACAATAATTATTGAATATTTAGGAAGACAGGGTGCTTAATGAAAAAATATAAAGTTTGTGTATATGCGATATGCAAAAACGAAGAAAAATTTATTGAAAGATGGGTTAAGTCAATGAGTGAGGCTGATAATATATATGTTTTGGATACAGGTTCCACTGATAATTCAGTACAGAAATTAAAAGATATGGGAGTTTTTGTTAAAGCTAAAAAAATTGAACCTTGGAGATTTGACACAGCTAGAAACGAATCACTAGAAATGGTACCAGATGATGCAGATATATGTGTTTGTACTGATTTGGATGAAATTTTAGAAAGTGGTTGGAGAGATAAGCTAGAACAACTTTGGTCAGATAAAGTAACAAGGTTAAGATATAATTATAACTGGAGTTTTGATGAGTATAACAATCCAGCTGTTAACTTTTATACTGAAAAAATTCATAAAAGAAACGATTATAAATGGACACATCCTGTTCATGAAGTATTAACTTATGTAGGAAAAAATCATGAAAATTTTATTACCACTGATGAAATAACATTAAATCATTACCCAGATTTAAAAAAATCTAGAGGTAGCTATTTACCACTATTAGAATTATCAGTTAAAGAGGATCCTTATGATGATAGAAATATGCATTATCTCGGTCGTGAATATATGTATTATGGGATGTTTAATGAATGTATTGATACGTTAATAAAACACCTAAATTTAAAAACAGCAACTTGGAAGGATGAAAGATCAGCATCAATGAGATTTATTGCTCGATCATATCAAGAATTAAACAGATATGAAGAAGCAAGAATGTGGCTTGATAAGGCAATAATTGAAACTCCTTATCTAAGAGAACCTTATGTAGAAAGAGCAATACTTGAATATAAAAGGGAAAATTGGAATGATGTTACAAAATATTGTAAAGAAGCATTAAAAATTGTAAATCATGAAAAAAATTATATTAATGAAAAATTTTGTTGGGATCATACAATTTTTGACTTATTATCAATTAGTAATTTTTATCAGAATAACTTATATGATGCCTTAAAATATTCAAATAAAGCAATTGAACTAGCACCTAATAATAAAAGATTAATAGAAAATAATAAAATAATAAAGGAAACTATAGAAAAAAATTTTTAGTAAATATCCACCAGTAAAACTGGTGGTTTTTCTCTACCGCCTAAAAGGTTATGGTTCTTGCATTGCTTAAAAGCACTATTACGACTTGCCATTTGCATATTATTTCCTGCTACCCGTAAACGGGTCTATTTTATCTAATGTCAATTGTTCCGACATCATGTCATCTTTCAATTGATTTTCAATATATTTCTTTATTGCAATTTCATTTTTTCCTACTGTATCAACATAATATCCTCTACACCAAAACTGTCTATTTCTATACTTATATTTCATATTTTCCCATTTTTCATATGTCATTACACTACTTTTACCTTTTAAATATCCCATAAACGATGATATACTTATTTTTGACGAAACTTCTACAAACAAATGAATATGATCTAGACAAGCTTCGCCTGATATTATATGTACATCTTTCCATCTACATAATTCTCCTATTATTTTTGCAATTTCTATTCTTTTTTTCCATAAGATACTTTTCTTCTATATTTTGACGCAAATACTATAGACATTTACAATTCCACTTTGAATGTGATAAACTATTCATGTCTTGCATTAGACATACCTCCTTTGTTATTTTTTGCAATTGGCAAATCGCAACATTATTTTAACAAAGTAGGACATTCTTTTAAAGACTTATCGCTTAAGCTTCATTTAACCCAGAGAATATCTGGGGGTTTTCTATATACAAAAAGTTCAATTTAATGAACTTTTAGGCAAAATATCTATCATACCAAATCAAAAATATATAAATAGTCCAAATTTTTCTACTATTATCATATTTATTATTTCTATGATCATCTAATAATTTAACAATTTCTTTAGTATTAAAAAATTCACTGGCTTCTAAAAATCTTGATTTAATTTTATTATAAATATCATCTTCTTTTATCCAATTTCTAATTGGAACTGGAAAACCTAATTTTTTCTTACTTGATACCTTATCTTCCAATACTTCACTAGCAACACGTCTAAAACATTTTTTTGTTGTGTTTTTATCTACTTTATATTTTGTTGGAATATGTCTAGCGTAATCAATAACAATTCTATCTAAGTATGGAACTCTAACCTCTAGTGAATTAGCCATACTCATTTTATCAGCTTTCAATAAAATATCTCCTATTAACCAAAAATTAAAGTCAATATATTGCATTTTTGTAACATCATCTTTATCTTTAACTTTATCATAGTATTTTCTAGTAAATTCTTGATAACCTTTTTTATATGGTTTATAAGATAATATTTTTTTTACTTCTTTATTATTAAATATAAAAGCATTACCTACATATCTATCTTCTAATTTTTGACCGCGTCTAATTAAAAAATTAATTCCTCTTTTATGTTTGAAAATACTAGCACAACTTCCTATTAATTTTCTAATTGGATATGGAATTTTATAATACCATGCCCATGTATATGGCTCAGCATAAATATTATATCCACCAAATATTTCATCAGCACCTTCTCCTGATAGTGCAACCTTAACATTTTGTGACGCAATATTCGCAACAAAATAAAGCGCTATACAAGAAGGATCTGCTAAGGGTTCATCCATATAATACATAATATCAGAAATTTTATCAAAATATTCTTCCTTAGTTATTGTTTTATTTATATTTTTAGTATTTATTTTTTGTGATAAATCTTTTGCGTAATCAATTTCGCTATATTGTTTATTTTCAAATCCAACAGTAAATGTTTTATCAACGTTACTTAATGTTGCGATTAAAGATGAATCTACACCACTAGATAAAAATGAACCAACCTCAACATCACTAATTTTATGAGCTTTTATAGAATCATCTAAGTGTTCTCTAATGCCTTTTTCCCATTCTTCTAATGTTTTAGTATTATCTTCTTCAAATTTTAATTCATAATATTTTTTTATTTCTAATGATCCATCTTTATATTTTAAATAATGCCCAGGACGTAACTTATAAACATTTTTAAAAAATGTATCCTCACCTACACTATATTGAAATGTTAAATAACTTTCAAGCATTTCTAAATTAAGTTCTTTTTTAAAATTAGGATGGGCTAAAAAACTTTTTATTTCTGATGAGAATAACAATTCATCGTCATTTTTATAGTAATAAAATGGTTTTATACCATAGAAATCACGTGCCGCAAATAATTCTTTACTATTTGTATCATATATAACAAAAGCAAACATACCACGTAATTTAGGTAATAATTCTTCTCTATATTCTTCATACCCATGAAGTAATACTTCAGTATCTGTTTCTGTTTTAAAAACATGTCCACATTTTAAAAGTTCAGTTTTTAATTCTTCATAATTATATATTTCACCATTAAAAACAATTACCTTAGTATTATCTTCATTATAAATTGGTTGAGAACCATTATTTAAATCTATTATACTAAGCCTACGAAAACCTAAAGCAACATTTTCATCACAAAAATATCCATCGCTATCAGGTCCTCTATGTTTAATCATATTAGCCATATCTTTGATAATTTTTTGCTTATTTTTTTCTTTATCTACAAATCCAACAAAACCACACATTTTAAATACCTCCATGATTCAATATAAATATATTCTAGCATAATTTAAGCTAAATTTCTATATGTTATAAAGTTTATATGTAAAGAATTTGAATAAAAATTTTTTTATTTTACAAAATAAATTAGAAAGGATGATAATATGCAGATAGATATAAGAAAAAATATAAAAAACAATTTTAAAAATTCTACTTTAGAAGATATAAGTGATTCAATTAACGAAGCTATTTCAGAACAAGATGAAATAACATTACCAGGACTTGGTGTTTTCTTTGAAATATTGTGGCAAAATTCTAATGAATCAGAAAGAATGAATATTGCTAGTAATATTAAAAAATTCATTTAAAAAAGGCAAGATACCTTGTACCCAACCTTTTATTTAATCATAAAATTGACTCCCTTCTTATCATTTTTAACAATTATCTCATATCCCAAAAGAGTAATTGTTTTTTTTACGATTGATAATCCTAAACCAAACTGACCTTTAATGCCCTTAGTATATGGAGTGAATATATCATCTAAGACATCTTCATTTATATTTGGTCCATCATTATAAAAATTTATTTTGCCGTTTTTAACTGTAATTTTAATTTGTTTTGACGCATATCTCATAAAATTATTTAAGAGATTGTCTATAATTGTTTCCCACATATCAAATGTACCATTAAATATAGTCTTTTTATCCATAATACAGATCTTAAATTCTATATCAGGTCTTTGAATTTTAAATTTTTCTACACATGACGATAAAATTTGTGATAAATCAACTTGTGAATTTTTATATTCATTAAAATCTTTTATATAATTAAGTTTATTTAAGTATAGTAAGGAGTGTACTTTTATTTCTAATTTATTTATTTGTTCTTTTATAACCTTAGTAGCATTTTCCGTGTTTTCAACACCATCATCTACTGCTTCTATATATGATTTAATCACCGTGAGAGGAGTTTTAAAATCATGCGATATATTTTGATACATTTGATTTTTATATTCTTCTTCTTTTTTTAAATGTAACTTCATATTATCAATCGCTTCTGATAAAACTTTAAGTTCATCATCTACTAAATAGTCATAATTATCTACATAGTCATCATTGTCCAAATTGTCGATTTTTTCTTTTAAATGTTCGATTTTTAGTGCTAAATTACTTGCCCAAAAAACAAGTAACGCAGATATAACTAATAACGTTATAAATATAATTGGATATATTGTAAATAAAATGTCTTTTCTTATTTCTAAAACATAATTGCTAGTTGAAATTGATACCCTATAATCCCCATTAACTGACATAGTATAGTAATAATAAGTTTTTCCTTGAAAATAAAACTTTCCATACTCTTTATCCATTTTTTCTATTACTATATCGTAACTTGCATTTATAATATTGCTATAATTACTAGATGTTACAATATCGCCATTACTTTTTATATAAATATATGCTACATCACTAGACGTTACATTATCATTAGAATTAATATCAATATCAATTAATTCTAGTGGTTTTTTTAAATATTCATATATATTTTTTTCATAGATTGGCAATAAAAGTCTTGGTAATAAAATTATCAAACTTAAAGCTATTATTAAAACAATAATAATACCTATTGTAACAAGCTGTTTCATTAAATTATTTTTTAATGGTTTCATACTAATCGATACCCAAACCCATAAATCGTGTTAATTTTTATTTTAGGCATCTTTTTTCTTAGTCTTCTAACCAAATCATCGACTACCCTATCACTTCCAAAGTAATCACTACCCCAAACTTTTTTTAAAATATCATCGCGGCTAAATGAGGTATTTTTATTATTAATTAACAATAATAAAAGTTCAAATTCTAATGTAGTTAATTCTACTTCTTTTTTATTATCATAACAGACGCGTTTTTCTACATCAATTTCATAATTTTCATAAATTACCTTTTGAGTTTTATTATATACTCTTTTAATAATATTATTTATTCTTAAAACTAATTCCTTTGGAGAATAGGGTTTTGTAACATAATCATCACTTCCTAACTCAAGTCCTATAATCTTATCTAAATCTTGATCTCGTGCCGATGTAAAAATGACTGGCAAATTAGGTTTTATTTCTCTAATCTTTTTTATAATATCATAACCACTAATGTTGTCACCTAACATTATATCAATGACCCATAAATCAAAATTATCATTTATATGCTCTATAGCGCTACTACCGTTAAAATATGTTGTAACATTATATCCTTCACGTTCTAGATAAGTTTTAATCAAATGGTTCAAATCCTTTTCATCTTCAACTAAACAAATGTTGTACATATCTACACCTCAATTTATAGTATATCACAATTATTTACTTAACCACCTCATATTTTTGTTATATTTAATTGTTTTATATTTTATTTTTCTACTACAACCACCTCCAACTGTAACCATTATAAAAAATAAATGTGTTTAAAATTTGATAAAAATATGTAAAATTATGGGAAAAAAATAAGTAGAAAATTTAAATTCTACCTATTTAATACTTTATAATTTTACTTCAACAGCTTCTAATTTTGTTTCAATATTAATTTTTTGTACAATCGCAAGTGAGCACATTAAACATATTGTAAAGGATCCACCATAACTTAAGAAAGGAAGTGGTACCCCTGTTAATGGAATAAGACCAAACAAACCTCCTAAATTAAATAAAATATGCATAAAAATATAAACAGCTACACCTAAACATATATATCTTCCTCTTATAGTATTTGCTTTACTTGAAATTGTTAAAACACGTCCTAATACTAATGCATAACAAATGAAAATAACAAGCGCCATAATAAGTCCCCATTCTTCTACAAATATAGCAAAAATAGAGTCAGTATGCGGATCATTTATATAAGAATACTTTTGTTTACTTTTTCCAATTCCAAGTCCTTTTAAACCACCATTATTAATTGCGATAAAGGCATTACAAACTTGATATCCACCATTTTCATAGTTAGTACAAGGATTAAAAAAATCAAAACGAGATTTCTGTGCTTCCGTAAAAAAGCTTCCTGTTCTAGCTACAATCATCACAACAAAAACAATACAAGCAGCAAATAAAATTCCAATTGTTTTTAATTTTTCTATTTTTAAAATTGGACTTGCTAAAAACATTACACCAAATATAGTTAAAAGAATCATCATCGTTCCAAAATCTTTTTGTGCAAATATAATACCTGGAATAGAAACTCCTACAAATAATATAATTGCTATTATATTATAGTGTGTTATATTTTTGTTTCTTAATTTTTTATAAAAAATTTCAAATAAAATAGATAAAAATACAATTGTTATTGGTTTGGCGAATTCACTTGGTTGGAACTTTATTCCAAATACTTGAACCCAATTTTGTGCACCCCTATGATATGTACCATAAAAAAGTAAATAAAGTAAAATTCCAGCAATAACTAAAAACAATAATGGAATCCATTTTTTATAATTTTTTGTATCTATAATGAGTAAAAATATAGAAAAAAATAATCCAATTCCTAACATTACAATATGTCTATAAAAATAGTAATAAAGGTCAACATCATTATTTATAGCTTCCCTACTTGAAGCTGTAACTATATTAAAAAGTCCAAATAAAAACAAAAAAATAGTCACAAATAATAAAGTTTTATCCATATTATTAAATATTCTTTTTAGATTTTCAAACACCTTGTGCATATCATCACCTATTATCAATAATAACACAAAATCATAAAAAAATATATAAGTAAAAAGAAAAAACACTAAACAGTGTTTTATCTATTTTTAAATGCAGAAACATATGTATCAGCATTTTCAATACTCTTAGGTTGTGATTGTTTACTTAAATTGTTTAGAGTTTCTCTTTGCATATTTTGAATACTATCTAATTGAGCTGAAAGTGCCTTAATAGCCTCAAGCATTAATTTATTATTATTGGATAACTTATCAATTTTCTCCTCTAATTCCATAATTTTTAGTGCATCATTCATAAAAAAACCTTCTTTCTATATTACTACTGATTATAAGATAACAAAAAAAAATTCTTTTTGCAACAATTTATATATTTTTTTACAAAAACTGTACATTTGTATTAGCAAATTTATAAAAATTTAATAAAATATATTGAATACTAGATGGGAGGTATAATATGTATTATTATGGTGGCTATCAAGGATACGGTAGTGGTTGCTGTGGATATGGTCAAGGCGGATATGGCTACGGTGCTGGTTATGGCGCAGCAATTATATTAGTATTATTTATTTTATTAGTAATCATTATCGGTGCAAGATCATTTGGTAGTGGTTGCGGAAATAACTAAGGAAGATTTTTTCTTCCTTTTTTATATATAATTTTTTTAAAATACTTTATAAATTTCAAGAAAAATGGTAAAATTATTAAGGGAGTTGATGTATATGTTTAAAAAATTAAATATACTTGATGAAAAAGATAAAAGACTTCGCCTATTAAGTGATGAAGTAACATTTCCATTAAGTAATGAATATAAAAAAACAATTCAACAAATAATTGACCATTTAACTTACAGTCAAATTGAAGAATATTCTAAAAAATATAATTTACGTCCTGGTATGGGATTAGCATTTCCTCAACTTGGAATAAACAAAAGAATAATTGTTATTGTTGAAGAAGTTGATGATGGTGTATTTGACAACTATGTTGTAATAAATCCAAAAATCGTTAGTAATTCTGTAGAAATGATAGCGGCAGAAGCAGGAGAAGGATGCCTAAGCGTTAATCGTGAAGTGGAAGGTCACGTTAAAAGATACGCAAGAGTTACAGTTGAAGGATTTGATGAAGATGGTAATAAAATTAAAGTTAGAGCTAGAGAAGATTTATCAATTGCTTTTCAACACGAAATTGATCATTTAAATGGTATTTTATTTTATGATAGAATTGACAAAAACAAAAAATTCTACTCAGAAACTGAACTAAGATTAATATAAGGAGAACAAAATGAAAAAAATTTTTAAGTTTGCAATATTTATTTTTTTAGCGTTTGCTTGTCCAATTTTAATTTATTATGGAGAACAAAAAACAAAAGATGTAGAAGAAGTTCCTAGTTTGATAGAACATCAATATGAATTAGAGCAATCATTTTTAAGTGATATTGATAATTATTCGTTTGATAATCCTAAAGTTATTCTAAACCCTTACGAAATATCACCATTATCTGCATTAGTTATTTTTAAAACAAATGATTTAACTACACCTACAGTTACAATTAAAGGTAAAGATGAACTTTCAACTTATGAGCATACATTCACACAAGACAATATTCATATGTTACCTATATATGGTTTATATGCAGATACTGAAAATGAAGTAACAATTTCTATAAATGGTAAAGAAAAAAAATTAACAATTAAAACAGACCCATTACCAGAAAACTTCATTCTTCCTACAAAAGTAACTGCTAATAAAGATAAATTAAATGATGACTTATACTTTTTTACACCATCAAGTAGTGGTTATACAGCTGCATACGATGTTAATGGCGATGTAAGATGGTATTTAAATGATTATTTTATTTGGGATATAAACAGGTTAAATAATGGGCACCTACTTTTAAGTAGCAATAGATTAATAAATAATCCATATTATATGACTGGTTTAGTAGAAATGGATCTACTCGGTAAAGTTTATACTGAATATAGCCTACCTGGTGGATATCATCACGATGTATTTGAAATGCCTAATAATAACTTATTAGTAGCTAGTGATAATTTTGATTCTGGAACTGTTGAGGATTACGTTGTAGAAATCGATAGAACAACTGGTGAAATAGTTAAAACTTTTGATTTAAACGACATTTTACCTACTGATGCTGCACAAAGTGAAAATTGGACAAGTTATGACTGGTTCCATAATAATTCTGTATGGTATGATGAAAAAACAAATTCAATTACCCTATCAGGAAGACACATGGATTCGGTTATCAATATAGATTATAAATCTGGAACATTAAATTGGATAATTGGTGATTCTACTAATTGGCCAAGTGAATATCAAAAATATTTCTTTACACCAAAGGATGAAAATTTTGAATGGCAATGGAGTCAACATGCCGCAATGATAACTCCAGAAGGATATGTATTTATATTTGATAATGGAAATAACCGTTCAAAAAATAAGGATGAATATATAGATGCTAATGACAATTATAGTCGTGGTGTAATGTATAAAATTGATACTAATGATATGACAATAGAAACAGTTTGGGAATATGGTAAAGAAAGAGGAAGTGACTACTACTCTCCTTATATATCAGATGTTGATTATTTGGAATATAACCATTATATAGTACATTCTGGGGGACATAGTGTTGTAGATGGTAAAGTTTCTAATTCTCCAGCAGGATTTGGCAATACTGATTCTTTAAATAGTATTACAACAGAATTATTAAATGATGAAATTATATTTGAAATAGAACTTCCTACAAATAATTATCGTGTAGAAAAAATGAATTTATATTCTAAAGATATATATTCTACTGGAATGGGTAAATCACTCGGAAATATGGGTATAACTAAAACCGACGGAAAAAGAAAACTAATTCTTTTCTCAAAAAATGGTGATAGCATTTTAGAAAAATATAATATATCATTTACTAAAGAATCTGATAGATTAGTATTTACAGGAACATTTACTAAAGAAGATAAAGTATCTATTATATTAAATAGAATGAGTAGTCAAAAAAATTATAATGTAATAATATCTAAAAAACCTTATGCAGCAATGTGTGTCGACTTATTTAATGAAGATAGTAATTCCGATAGCATAACAGTTACAAAATACATTAATGATTTAGGACTACATGATAGATATGAAATTTATTTAAAAATAAATGGAAAAATCTATAAAATGAATAAAGCCGTAACATTTAAATAAAAGTACTTAATAGGTACTTTTTTACTTAAAGGAGAACTTATGAATGAACAAGAACTAATTAAATATTATAATAAATTTAATGAAGAAAAAAGACTTAATACTAGACATGGACAAGTAGAATTTTTAACATCAATCAAATATATAAATCATTATTTAAAAGAATTTAAAAATCCAAACATTATAGATATTGGTGCAGGAGCAGGAAAATATTCTGAATATTTAGCAAATAAGGGATATGATGTAACAGCAGTTGAACTAATTAAACATAATGTAAGAAAAATTGAAGCACTAAATTTAAACATTAAAGTTATTCAAGCCAACGCTATAAATTTAAAAAAGATAAAAGATGAATCTTATGATATAACCCTACTTTTTGGTCCAATGTATCATTTAATCACAAAAGAAGAAAAAATATCCGCATTAAACGAAGCAAAAAGGATAACAAAAAAAGGCGGTATAATTATGGTTGCCTATTGTATGAATGACTACGCTATTATAACTCACGGATTTAAAGACAATAATATAATATCTTGTATTAAAAATGGTGAATTAGATGAAAATTTTCATTGTACACCTAAAAAAAGTGATTTATATAGTATGGTTAAATTAGAAGATATTGATGAACTAAATAATTTTGTATCATTAAAGAGAATTAAAATTATTTCACCAGATGGTCCTGCTAACTATATGAGAAGTACTTTAAATAAAATGGATGATGAGACATTTAAAATTTTTCTTGATTATCACTTTAAAACTTGTGAAAGATTAGATTTAATTGGTGCAGCTTATCATACATTAGATATCTTAAGAAAAGAATAAAATGTAACAATAAATGAAATATACAAAAAAAGACTGATACAATCAATCTCTAATATATTTATTACCACATATAAAAAACTTACATAATTATATATATCAATATTATCATTATTTCAATATAATTATTTAATTTTTTTGTGTAAATGGTCTAAATATGATTTTATTAAATCTGCATCCATTAAATTTTCAGGAATTTCATCGGGATTAAAAAATTGTAATCTTTTTGTTTCCGAATCACCTTTTAGATTAGATGCATCCTTCATTGAAACATTTGATAAATATAATGAAGTATTATTATATACTATATCTCCATTTGGATAACTATTTTTTCTTGATTCACCAGATAATGTATCTATTAATTCAATATCATATGGATTTAACTTAATACCTGTTTCTTCATATGCTTCTCTTACAGCAGTTACTCTTAAATCTTCTCCTAAATCTTGACATCCTCCTGGTAATCCCCATTTATTCCTATCTGTTCTTTCTTGTAATAAAATTTGTCCATTTTCATTTCTAATTATTATCGCAGCTCCTGTTTGAATAAATGGAATATGATTAATTCTTTCATCAAGTGCCATTCTAAATAACACGGGGTATCCACCATATTGTGAACTTAATTCTAATAATTGTTCTTCATCTAAACTCATTATTAAATTAACAAATTCTTCATGAGTATATTCTCTCA
>CAKOYE010000003.1 GCA_934130485.1 uncultured Bacilli bacterium | reverse complement strand
AGTCAACCTAATATTGAGGCTAAGGATATTACTGTTAAAGTTGGTAATCAAATAGATTTGATGAAAGATGTAAAAGCCACTGACAAAGAAGATGGGAATATAACTCAAAATGTAACTTATGAAACTAATGTTGATTTTAATACACCAGGTGAGTATGAGATTACATATAAAGTTAAAGATAAGAGTAATTTTAGTGTAAGTAGAACTTATAAAATTAGTGTAGGTATTAATAATGATTCTGATAAAAAAACAGATGACGATAATAGCGATTCTAGTTTAAAGGCAAATACAGAAGGTGAATTTTATTACGAATATTTGAAGGAAATTGACGGTAAGTTGCAAATAAAAGGATATTTAAAAATCCTTGGTATTAATAATGATTTAAATAATGAAATAAATTATAAACTTTGTTTAAAAAATGAAGATGGTAGCATTGTTGAACAAGATTTATCTAGAATAACTGATGAAAAGGATATGCCATTTGATATACAATCTTATGATGGTTATAATTATAAATATTCTTGGTTTGAAGGAAACATTGATATAGATAAATTAAATAATGGAAATTACAGTTTATCTGTAGTTGCAAGTTCAGGTGATAAAATTGCTGAAAGTGTTGTTTCTAATGTATTTGGTTTTGAAATGACTGCAACATATAGTGGGGAGAAGAAATCTGCTTTAATTAGAAATAACTTTGAAAGTAGAAAGTTTCCTATCCAATTATTTGTTAGAGATTATTTAATCGGCGAAAAAAGTTCAAATTCTAATTATAATATGTATAATGAGTATAGTAAAATTGAGCTTGAAAATGATAAACTTTCAATTAGAGGAGCTTCGTATATAATTGGCGGTGATTATTCTAATAATACAAATGTATCAAGAAAAATAGTTTTTGAAAATATAAAGAATTTTTCTAGATATTCTTATGATGTTGGTAGTATAACTGATGGTGATTATAAAATAGAATTACGGGCTCCAGATGGATTTGATAAAACTAGAGCCTGGTTTGATGCTTCTATGAATATTTCTGATATTCCTATTGGAATATATTCAATAAATATAGTTACATCATCAAATGTTGCTGAGTTTGGAGAATTACAGGATCTTTTTGCCTTAAATATTGATACAAAATTTACTTTAAATAATAAAAAATATTCATTTAAGGTTGATTCAGAAAATCGTTATAGAATTTTAATGATTATTGAAAGTTAATCTATGAAAATGTATTTATATAAATATATATTAAAACATCATCAGTTTAGATGATGTTTTAATATAGTTGATTATAATAAAATAGACCTAAATATAGGTCTATTATTCATTAATTATTATTGTATATTCTTTACAATCTTGAATCATTGTTTTATTTGTAGTAGGGGAATCTTCATGAATTAATCCTGGTGTTCTATTTCCTTCTTTAATTTCAAATTTAAAAGTTACTTTTGGATATCGAGAGGCTAATTGTGTTTTTAATGTATTAATTGTTGCATTTGCAGAGCCACCCGTAATCCAATTTTGTTGAATTATTAAAGGTCGTGTTTCAGAACTATCACAAGTAGGGGTAGGATCTGGTTTTGGTTCTTCTTTAGGTTTAGGACCACTACTTAATCCAATACTAACATAAGTTCCAGAAACAACTTCGCTTCCTGCATTTTTATTTTGATTTTGTGCTATATCATATGGTGTATCAGAATATCCGTTATAATAAAATGTACAGTTTAACCCAATATTATTACAAGTACTAGAAATTTCACTTTTACTTTTTCCAATAAATGATGGAACAGTTATTGGTTTACCATAAGATATGTGAACAATTATAACATCGCTATAATTTATTACAGCATTTTCTTCAGGGATTGTTTTTATTATATCACCTTTATTAACATTATCATTAAATTCATATTCTTCACGGTACTCAATTCCAAGATTATTAGCCCAATTTCTTAAATCAGAAATATTATTAAATTTTGGCATTTTCAAAGGACCTTTTGATGTAGTTATTGTAATTAATGTTCCAGCTTCAATTTCATCGTTTTCTTCGTAATCAGTTTCAATTATTTTTCCAGCCTCAATATTTGAATCATACTTTGTTTCAAATTTTACTTTTAAATTATTATTTATTATCCATTCTGTTGCTTCATCTACACTTAGTTTTGTTAAATCAGGGACAACAATTTTTTTGCCCTTAGATATTATTAATTTTACTGTATCGTCTTTTGGATTTACAGTTTCTCCTGGATCTGTTTCTTGATCTGCAACATAATTTTTAGCAATTTCATCAGAGAATACATAAACTAATTCATATTTTATTCCATGTCTTTTAAGCCATAATGTAGCATCAATTAAACTTTTATTTTTTAAATTAATCATTTCAACCGGTTCTAAATCGTCAGTACTACCAAGTGATACTTTTATATTAACTTCATCGTTTCTTCTGATTTGACCGCTTATACTTTGTTCTATAATAGTGTCTTTTTCTTTTTCCTCATTAACTTCATAGTCTATATTAACATTATTTAAAAAATTATCATTAATTGTTTTCATAGCGTCATCAATATTCCAACCAACCATATTTGGTAGTGAAATAATTTTATCATAGTTAGGACCATATGATACTGTAAATGTTATTTTGTCTACTTTTTTTAATAGTGTATTAGGGTAAATATCTTGAGAAATAATGTGATATTCTTCTATATTATCACTATATTCATAAATTTGATTTACTTCAATATTATTTTCTTTTGCCCATTTTAATGCTTCAGATATTGTTTTATTTTGAAAATTATCTAATAATTCTTGAGTAGGTAATTCAATATTATTATTAAGAACTAAGAAATTAAATATTAAAAATCCAGAAAGAATTATTGTTGTAAAATAACTAAAAACATTTTTAGTTTTATAATTTTTAGTAATTACCATTATTGTTAAAAATAATGTAAAAAAAGTTATAACTATAGCATTAATAATTAAATACAAATTATTTACTTGGTCACCACAGAATATAATAGTAAATATTAAATAAGAAACGCTTAAAATTAAACATATAATTGCGAAAATATTTTTTCCAATATTTTTGTCCTTATTATCTGTATTAATTTCATTTTTTTTAAATTCTTCCTTCTTTTTTTCAATTGATAGTTTATTTTTATCGTGTTCTTTTTTTAAAGCATCATCAAAATTTTTATCAATTAAATTAATATCTTTTTTCTCATTGTTTTTCATTTTCTCTTTTTTTTCTTCTAATAACATTTTTTCCATTTTTTTTCTTTCACTGCGACTCATTATATCGCTAAAAGTATTAGATAAATCAATATTATTTTGTTTTCCTTCTTTATTCTTCATACTACCACCTATTATCAATTATACATTAAATATTGAAAAAAATAAATAATTATTTTAGTAATTTATTTTATATTTTAACGAAATTTAATATTGATTTTTATGAAAATTTTGTTATAATATAATAAGTGCAAGAAGGTTTGAATATTGTTTTGCATGTTATCATATTATTATATAGAAAGTTAGGAGTGAAATTATGTTTTGTGAAAACTGTGGCGAAAAAGTATCAAAAGATGATGCATTTTGTACAAATTGTGGTAATCCAATAAAAAAAGAAGAAAATGTTACAACTAATGAAGAAAAAACAGAAGAAGTAAAATCTGATGAAGTTGTTAGTGAATCAAATTCTGAAGAAGTAGTTGCTTCCACTGAACCAGAAAAAGAACCAGAGAATAAAGTAGTTACTGGAACTAATAACATTCAAAGAGAAAATATTAAAAAAGGTGCAGGAGCTAATGTTGTTTTAGCAATTTTAGCTATCGTAGTTGTTTTAGCAGGTGTAGCTGCAGCTTTGTACTTCTTTGTATTTAATAAGGATAAAGGAAATAAAGATGAAAAAACTGTTAATTCATTAGAAAAAGCTGTTGAAAATATGGCTGATTTGAAGAGTTATACTTTAGTAGTATCTGGAGAAGCCTCTACTAGTGGTGATGAATCGTTTGATGCATCTATTAATTTAGAAACAAATTTAGATATTGCTAATAAACTAGCTAAATTTAATGGTAAAATTTCATACTCAGGTGTAAGTATAGAAATACCAGGTTACATTGATTTTTCAGATAAGAATAATGGATATTTATATGTAAAAATACCTGCAGCAATGAATGGTGACAACTCTTGGACTAAAATTTCATTAGCTGATGTTGATTTTGAACAAATTGTAAATGATTCAACAAATAATGATGTAAATACTGATGAAGAATTTAAAAAATTAAAAGAAAAATTAAATGAAGCGGGTCTTATTAAAAAAGGCAATAGTGATGATTCAGAAACTGACTATTATGAAATTACAATTAATGAAGAGTATTTAAAAAAATTAAAAGAAATTTATGAAGATTTTGATTTAACTGATAGTGATATTGAAAGTTTAAATTTAAAAGATGGTTTTGTTATTGGAGTTTATGTTAATAAAAAAGGAAATTATGTTTCTAAAATGACTATAGATATGACTAAATATTTAAACACTTTATTATCTGGTCAAATGGAATTTAGTAAGTTATCTATGACAATTGAAATCAAAGATATAAATAGTGTTTCTTCAATTATTATTCCAGATGATGCTAAAAATGCGGAAGAAATTGACATTAGTGATTTAAATGGTGGCTTAGGTAATGATACTAATATAGATGACAATGATGATAGTGATTACGTTGAAGATTATACTATTGATGATTATGGATTTGTTGTAAAATATGCTATGCCAACTGGTTTTGAAGCTAGTAGTGTAAATTCTGAAGATTTCAAAATTTATCGCAAAGGTGATGAACTTCGTGTAACTATATCAAATTATTGGGATTCAAAAGATGAAAGATTTGAAGATATTGAAAGCGATAAAGAGTTCTATGAAGAAAGTGATAATTATAAAAATGTTTCATTAAGTGATGAAAAAACTATTACTGTTAATGGTAAAGAATTTGCATACAAAATTTTATCTTATGAAACAGCATATGGAAAAGAATATGAAGCTCACGTATGTTATCAATTAGATGATGAACATGTTTATAGAGTTGAATATGAAAAAGAAGACAAAGAAATTACAGAATCAGATTTAAAATTATTTTTAGATATAACTGTTACTGAAAAATAAAAAAAGCATTTTAGCTTTTTTTTGTTTAATTTTGTCATTTTAGGTAATGCTAATAAAAAGGTGATTGTATGAAAAAAATTTTTTTATTAGTTTTTACATTTATTTTAGTATTTATATTTTATTCTAATAATATAGAAAAAACTTCTCTTGCTTTTAATGAATCTGATTATATGAATAATTATGATAATGAATATTTTTATATTACTTCAAGAAAAATACAATTAAATACAAATAATTTAAACAATTATTTTAATGATCCAGATATAAAAATAATGGGTATTTATCCAAATATTAATAAAATATTTGATGAAAATATTAAACAAAAAATTAATTATTATAGTTTTAGTTCATTATATAGTAACAAAGCTAATATTAATAATTTTACTAATAAATATGTAAGCGTTTTAAAAAATAATAATTATATTGATGAGGCAAATTTGGTTTATTTTGATGGTATAAATATCGATAAGGTTTTAGTATATGCACCATATAATTCAATTTATTTACATAATTCTAATTATGGTGTTTTTGAATATGACATAAAAGAGTTTTAATTTCATTTAACGTATAGAAAAATATACGTTTTTTTGTTGTTTTTTATCAAAATTAATAGTATAATTTAATTGGGTGATGATATATGGATGCTTTTATATGGATAGTGATAATTGTTTTACTGACATTGGTTGAAATGATGTCTATAAATTTGACGACAATCTGGTATGTAATAAGTGGAGTTGTAGCACTAATTATTTCAATTTTTTCAAAGAATTTTAGTGTTCAATTTGGAGTGTTTGCAGTTTTGGGCACAATCTTACTTGTAACAACAAGACCGATTTTACAAAAATTTCTTGTAAAGAAAAAAGAACTAACTAATTTGGACAGAGTGGTTGGAATGGAAGCGTTAGTGACGGAAGCAATTGATAAGAATGTCATTGGTGAAGTTAAAGTCGATGGAAAAAGATGGTCAGCATATTCCAACCAAAAAATTGATGTCAATTCTGTAGTCAAAGTTATAGAAATTGACGGTGTTAAATTAAAAGTAGAAAGAATAGGAGAATGATTTTATGGAATTTTTTATTGTTTTATTAGTTATTGCAGTTGTATTAATTATACCTAGTATTAAGATAGTGCCACAAGCAAAAGCTTATGTTATTGAAAGAATAGGATCTTATTATGCTACTTGGTCAAATGGATTACATTTTAAAATTCCTTTTGTTGATAGAATATCGAATCAGGTAAATTTAAAAGAAATAGTTATGGATTTTGCCCCACAACCAGTTATTACCAAAGATAATGTTACTATGCAAATAGATACTGTTGTTTATTTTCAAATAACAGATGCTAAATTATATACTTATGGTGTTGAAAATCCAATTAATGCAATTGAAAATTTAACAGCAACTACATTAAGAAATATTATTGGAGATTTGGAATTAGATCAAACATTAACATCAAGAGATTTAATTAATTCTCACATGCGTTCCATTTTGGATGAGGCAACTGACCCATGGGGAATTAAGGTTAATCGTGTTGAGGTAAAAAATATTCTTCCACCTAGAGATATACAAGAGACTATGGAAAAACAAATGCGTGCTGAACGTGAAAGACGTGAAAAAATTCTTCAAGCTGAAGGTGAAAAGAAATCTAGTATTCTAATTGCAGAAGGAGAAAAAGAAAGTGCTATTTTAAGAGCAGAAGCTAAAAAGGAATCCCAAATTAGAGAAGCAGAAGGTGAAGCTGAGGCTTTACTTAAAATTAAATCAGCCGAGGCAGAAGGAATTAAATTATTAAAAGAGGCAAAAGCTGATCAAACAGTTTTAGCATTAAAAAGTTTTGAAACTTTAGCAAATGTAGCCAATGGTCAAGCAACAAAGATAATTGTACCATCTGAATTACAAAATATTGCTAGTTTAGGTACTACTTTAAGTGAAATGTTTAAAGACAAAAAATAAAATGACTAATATTTTAAATTATATTAAAAATGTTATTAAAATATTAATTTGGCCAATTATATTTATAATTGGTCAATTTTTATTAATAATAATATTTAATGCAATTTTCAATACTAATAAATATAATGAAATTAAACTAGCAAACCAAAATTTATCTAAAGAAGAATATACTATCATATATAATGATTATATAAAAAGTAATGATTATCAAAATGAATTAAATAAGTTTATTAACTCAAATTTAATAATTATTACAGTAATTACTTTTATAATTTTTTTCATTATTTTTTACCTTATATATAAAAAGAAATCTAATAATTATAATGATAAAATTACATTTAATAATATACCTATTTTAATTTTAATTGGTGTTTCATTAAACATAAGTTATAATTTAACTTTGAGTAGTATAAATAATATTTATCATTTCACTGATGCTTATGATAGTGTTAATGTTAATATATTTACATACATTATTTGTACAGGAATATTAGGTCCAATTTTAGAGGAATATCTTTTTAGAGGTATCATTTATAATGATGCAAAAAAATTTAATACATCAATGAAATCTATCATTTTAACTAGTATTATTTTCGCATTATTTCATCAAACAGGTGTCCAAATTTTATATGCTTTTTGCTTAAGTTTTATTTTAATATATTTTTATGAAAAATATAAAAATATAATTGCGCCAATTATTGTGCATATTTCTTCAAATATTATGAATATTTTTACCTGTATGATAATAAATAAGAATAATTTTATTTTAAATTTAGTGTTATTATTTATGTCATTTACAATTTTATACATAATTAATACTAAAATAATAAAAAAAGATTTAAGTACTATATAAAATTAGTGCTTTTTTCTTAACAATTTTAACAAATTTTGATATAATGTTTGAGGTGGATAAAATGAATCAAAGAGTTAAAAATATAAATTTAAACTATATTAGGTATGGAAATAATACTGCTAAAACAATTGTTTTATTACATGGTTGGGGTCAAAATATTGAAATGATGAAACCAATCGGTGATAATTTAAAGGATGATTTTGATATTGTAATTATTGATTTACCAGGTTTTGGAAAAAGTAGTGAACCTGATTATGTTTGGTCAGTATATGATTATGCAGAATGTGTTCATGGTTTATTAGATAGTTTAAATATTAAAAGACCAATTTTGATGGGGCATTCGTTTGGTGGAAAAGTATCACTTGCATTTGCAAGTATGTATGACGTAGAAAAATTAGTTTTATTTGCTAGTCCATATAAACCAGAAATAGAAAAATTATCTTTAAAAACAAAATTTTTAAAAGGTGTGGCAAAGATTAAGTTTTTAAAACCTTTGGTTGAAATTTTTAAGAGGCATATTGGATCAACAGATTATAAAAATGCAAGTCCAATGATGAGAAAAATATTAGTTGAGACTGTTAATTTAGATATAACAGAAGCTGTAAAGAAAATTAAGTGTTCAACTTTATTAATATGGGGAGATTCTGATACTGCCGTACCACTTAAAAGAGCTTACGAATTAGAGCAAATGATTAGTGATGCTGGTGTTGTTGTGTATGAAGGCTGTACACATTATGCATATTTAGAGAGATTAGGACAAACAATTAATGTATTAAAAAGTTTTTTGAAGTAGGAGAGTTATTATGAAATTAAAATTAGGTGTTATATTTGGTGGTAATACTGTAGAACATGAAATAAGTATTATTACTGCCGTTCAAGCAATGGAAAATCTAGATCAAGAAAAATACGATATCGTTCCAATATATATATCAAAAGATAAAATTTGGTATACTGGTAAATTATTGATGGATATTAGTCTATATAAGAATTTTGAGGATTTAAAAGGTTATGCGAAAAAATGTGTTTTATATAATAAAAATGGTAAGTATATTTTGCAATCAACAGGATTATTCAAAAGAACAATTACAGAATTAGATTTAGTATTTCCAATTGTTCATGGAAATAATGTGGAAGATGGTACTCTTGCAGGATATTTAGAAACTGTTGGTATTCCTTATGTTGGAAGTAGAGTTTTAGGCTCTGCCTTAGGCCAAGATAAAGTAGTTCAAAAACAAGTTCTTAGTGAAGAAAAATTACCAATTGTTGATTATGTATGGTTTTATGATAATGAATATTATATAAATAAAGATGAAATTATTAGCAATGTTGAAAAATTTGGTTATCCAGTTGTTGTAAAACCAGCAACTTTGGGAAGCAGTATAGGTATTAAAATTGCAAAAAATAGACAGGAATTAGATGATGCTATTAATGAAGCTATTAAATATGATAATAAAATAATTGTTGAACAAGCTGTAAAAAATTTAATAGAGGTTAATTGCGCTGTTTTAGGTAATTATGAATATCAAGAAACTAGTTTTATTGCGGAGATGAAATTAAAGAATGAAATTTTAACATTTAATGATAAATATATTGGAAATGGCTCAGGAGGAAAAAAAGTTAGTTCTGTAAAGAATTCATCATCAATGGATAATGGTGATTTTAAAATACCTTCTTCATTAGATGAAAAAATGACAAATGAGGTTTATAATTTGGCAAAGAGGACTTTTAGGGTACTTAATTTAAGTGGTGTTGCTCGTATTGATTTTTTAATTGATAGTAAAGAAAATAAAGTTTATATTAATGAACCAAACATAATTCCTGGAAGTTTAGCTTTTTATATGTTTGATAAAAAGACTAAGAATTATACAAAACTATTAGATGAGCTTATTAATTTGGCAATAAAAGATTATAAGAAACGTTCAAAAAAGATTACAAGTTTTGATAATAATGTATTAAGTACATATAATGCTAATGGATTAAAAGGTAGCAAGAAATTTAAAACTCAAGAATAGTATCTTGAGTCAGATAAGTTGACAAATAGGTAATGATATACTTATTTGTTTTTTTGTTCTGAGAATATAAAAAAACTTCCATTAGGAAGTAGTAATTTTATTTGGTGACCCGTACGAGATTCGGACTCGTGAATGCATGCGTGAAAGGCATGTGTGTTAAGCCACTTCACCAACGGGCCATAATTAATGGTGGGCCTGGCAGGACTTGAACCTGCGACCCCACGCTTATCAAGCGTGTGCTCTAACCAACTGAGCTACAGGCCCATCAATCAATGACTATTAAAGTATAACTTATTTTTTTTGATTTGGCAATACTTTTTTTGAAAAAAAGTAAAAAATATAAAAAATTATGCTAAATTTTTAATTATACTATTATTTTATATTCAAAAATAATGTAAATATGATATAATTTTGTAAGGTGATGTTATGATATATTTAGATTATTCGGCAACAACTCCAGTGGATAAAGATGTTTTAGATACATTTAATAAAGCTTCACTAGAGTTTATTGGTAATCCTAATTCTTTACATAAATTAGGGGTAAAAAGTAAGGAATTAATAGATAGTGCTACTAAACAGATTGCAGATATCTTAAAAGTAAAAACGAGTGAAATTATTTATACAAGTGGTTCAAGTGAATCAAATAATTTGGCTATTAAAGGTATAGCGCTTAAATATCAAAATCGTGGTAAAAAAATTATAACAACTGAATTAGAACATTCATCAGTATATGGACCACTTGGGTATTTACAAAAATTAGGATATGAGGTTGTTTTTGCACCACTTTCAGAAAAAGGTATAGTTGATATTGAAAAATTAGAAGAACTGATGGATGACAATGTTATATTAGTGACTATTTCAGCAGTAAATAGTGAACTAGGTTTATTACAACCAATTTCATCAATTGGTAAGATGTTAAAAAAATATCCAAAATGTTTTTTTCATACTGATATGACACAAAGCATTGGTAAAAAATTGTATGATGCATCGGAACTTGAATATGTTGATTTGGCAAGTTTTTCCGCACATAAAATTTATGGCTTGAAGGGAATTGGATGTTTAATAAAAAAAGATGGTATTAGCCTAGAACCATTAATTCATGGAGGAAAGAGTACCACTATTTTTAGAAGTGGTACACCAGCAACCTCTTTAATTGCGTCCTTTTCTAAAGCTTTAAGGTTAGTATTTCAAAAAAATACAGAAAATTACTCTAGAATACTAGATTTAAATAAAAAAATAAAAGAATATTTAAAAAAATATGATGATGTGTTTATTAATAGTAATGATTGTTGTATTCCACACATTTTAAACCTAAGCATTATTGGTGTTAAACCAGAAACAATGTTACATGCTTTAGAAGAATATGATATATATATATCTACGCAAAGTGCTTGTTCAAGTAATAATTCAAAATCTAAGGCAGTTTATGCAGTAACAAATGATGACTCAAGAGCTAATTCAAGTATTAGAATTAGTTTGTCATATTTAACTACAAATGCAGAAATTGAGGAATTTTTTAAAGTTTTTGATTATTGTTATAAAAAACTTAAATTAAAATAAAGTAGGTGTTATATGAAATTAATAAAAATAAGTTCTGTGTGGTGTCCAAGCTGTTTAATTATGAATCCTAGATATATTGAATTATCAAAAGATCTTAATGTTAATATGGAAGAATATGATTATGATATGGATACAGAAATAGTTTCAAAATATAAAATTGGTGATATTTTACCAGTGGTAATTGTTATGAATAATAATCAAGAATTAACAAGAATTATTGGTGAAAAAAGTAAAAAGGAATTAAATAAAATATTTAAGGATATAGGTGTATAAGAATGAAGTATATAAAAAAAATAATTTTTTCCTTAGTATTTTGCTTTTTATTTCTTCCTAGTGTTAATGCAGAAGAAAAAGTAAAATTATATTTGTTTTATAATTATGATTGTCCACATTGTGCTGATGAAAAAGTTTATTTAAATCAATTAAAGGAAGAATATGATAATTTGGAAATTATTAAATATGAAGTAAAAAAAGATGAATCAAATAGGGAATTACTTTCTAATTTTCTAATGAAACAAGAATGGGATATTAATGCAGTTCCAATTACAATAATAGGTACAAATTATTTTGTTGGCTATAATGATGATATAGGAACAAAAATAAGATGTGCAATAAATTATTATAGCGATACACCTCATAGAGATTTAGTAGGTGAGTATTTGGGAACATCTGAAATTAGAGAAGATTTAACTGATGAATTTGATCCAAATAGTTGCAAATTCACAGTTCCAATTATTGGTGAAGTTAACCCTAGGAATATTTCCTTACCACTTGTTTCGATTATTATAGGCTTAGTTGATGGATTCAACCCATGTGCTATGTGGGTGCTATTATTTTTAATTAGTTTAATGATAGGTATGAAAAACAGAAAAAGAATGTGGTGTTTAGGAATTGCGTTCCTACTGTCATCTGCTATTGTTTATTTTGCGTTTATGATGACTTGGATAAATGTTGCTGGAATGTTTACATCTTCTAAAATAATAGAGATTTTAGTTTCTATAGTTGCCTTATTAGGTGGCAGTATCAATTTATATCATTTTATTAAAGAGGTTAGAGCAAAAGATGTTGGGTGTAGTGTTACAAATAATGCTAAAAAGAAAAAAATAATGGTTAGAGCAAAGGAAATAGTTACTGAAAATAGTTTTTTACTTGCATTAGGTGGAGTTATAATATTGGCTGTATCTGTAAATATTATTGAACTTGCTTGTTCAGCAGGTCTTCCAATTTTATTTGCGCAAATCCTTGCAATGAATGATTTATCAAGTGCACAAACATTATTTTATAATATTATTTATATAATATTTTTCCTAATTGATGACATAATTGTATTTATAATAGCGATGACAACAATGAAAATTACTGGAATTTCAAATAAGTATAACAAATATGCTCATTTAGTAGGTGGAATTATTATGTTACTAATAGGAATTTTAATGATTGTCAATCCAAGTATTTTGAAATTTAATTTTTAGAATTTCATAAAAGTTCTAAGTATTAATAAATTTAATAATTATTATGTAATGTTGTAATGAAATAAAATGATTTCATTGCAACATTTTTCGTTTATAAAAAATTGTATTAATATTAATTATAGCTTATATTGTTTATATTTATCAAAATTTAGTGTTAGGAAATTTAGTGTTAGTTCATGTAAATGTTAAATTTTAAATTAAACCTAGAAATCAAAAATATTAAATAAAAAAATATATAAATATAAAATGTTGTTAATTATAAAATTGTATTTAAAATTAAATGTATTTGTAAATAAAAAAGGAAATATAGCATTTTAATTATATATTTATAATGGAGGTAATTAAATATGGGCGATAGAGAAATAAATGGTTATCAAAATGAATGCGAATTTTCTAAATATTTAAATGGTAGAAAAATAAAAAATTTAAATTTACTTTTTCAAGATTTCATACACAGACTATATGGAATTGTGAATGAGGATCTATATGTAAAGTGTAATGTTGATTATAATAAGAAAAAATATGACATAATTATAAATATTAATAATGATATAAGAAGGATTAGCATAAAGAAGGGAATAAAAAATTCTGTTCATGCTGAAAGTATATCAAGTTTTAAGAAATTTTTAAATGACATAGGTATTGATAGGAAAATTATAGTTGAATATTTAAAATATCATTATGCAGATGGAACAATTAATGGTACAGGTGAAAAAAGATTAAGTGGGGAAGAATATAAAAAAAACAATCCAGATAAAATCAATATGATTAATAGTGCTATAAACAAAGATTATGTTATAAAAGAGGCAATTGACAGATTTGTAATTAGAGGTAAAAATCAAAATGAAAAAATTGATGCAATAATATATGGAATAGTTAATGATTTTATGTATATAACATCTGATGAAATAAGATATATTATATTATCCCAAAATAATATAAATTCAAATGGTGTACACTTTGCAAATTTGTATTGTCAACCAATGATTAGAAACTTAAATAAGAATCCAAAATATGAAAGAAATAGATTTTATGTTCAAATTAAATGGTATAGTTTATTTGATGACATAATTGAGTATCTTAATAATAAAACATTGAATAAAATGATTGTTTAGGCTAGGGTTCTTTTTCCCTAATCTGCACAATTTCAAAAAAAATTACATAAAATATATTGACAAAGAGGTAAAATTAATGTAACATTAATAGTGCCTACTTGATGCAGATGTAGTTCAATGGTAGAACCCTAGCCTTCCAAGCTAGCTACGTGAGTTCGATTCTCATCATCTGCTCCATAAGATAAAATCGTCGCACCAATGTGACGTTAATGATTAAATCAATCTGAAAAGATTGATTTTTTTGTGCGTTATTGCAAAGAAAGGTGTGATGTGATATGATTAAAATAATTAAAAAGAAAATCAATATGAGTGATGAACTCAAAGCCAAAATTAATTGGTCTTGCAAATTTAATAACAGACCCTACCAGATTATTGAGGGTCACCTAAGGATTGTGGAACATACAAATCTAGCGTATGTTGAGCCACACAAAGTAATTATTGGAGATACATTATATTTATTCTTCAATGAACAAAAACATTTTTATATTGGGAATTTAAAGAAGAAAATCCCTATTGCTGATTTATCAGAATACATAGCAAGGCATTAATTAATTGAGAGTTTATATACTCCCACAATATTGGTTTATTTTGTCGTGTAAATAATCAATATGAAGTATAAGGTGTCTTGTTATGTGACACCTTTTTTGGTGCCTTTCATTAAAAGAAAAGGAGGAAATATTATGAATAATGAAAGGATGATTGCAGCAGTTTATATTCGTGTTTCGACAGAGGATCAGGCACGGGAAGGATTTTCTTTAGGAGAGCAAAAAGAAAAGTTATTACAACTCTGTGCATTTAAAGGTTATGAAGTATTTAAGGTTTATGAAGATGCAGGAATATCTGCAAAAGATATGGAACATAGACCTGCATTTCAAGAGATGTTACAAGATATGAGGGACGGAAAAATTAATTATATTGTAGCTTATAAACTAGATAGAGTTACTCGTTCAGTTCGTGACTTAGAAGAACTAATCTCTCAGTTAGAAAAATATAATTGTTATTTAGTTTGTGATAGAGATGATGTTAATACTTCTACTGCTAACGGAAGATTTTTTGTAAGAATGCTAACAGTATTATCACAGTTAGAAATTGAAATTGTATCAGAAAGAACTAAATTTGGACTTAATGGAGCAATTAAGTCAAGCCATTTACCAGGTCCTGCTCCACTAGGATATAAGAAAGATGGTAATAAGAAAACGATTGTTGATGAAACAACAAAAACTGTTATTGAAAGAATATTTAAAATGTATTTAGAAGGTAAAAGTTTTCAACAAATATCAAATATCTTTAATGAAGAAAAATTATTAAACCCAAAGAAATGGAAAGACACGACTATTCAAAAAATAATTGATAATAAAATCTATATGGGCGATTATGAGTAATATAAAAGAATTGCCAAAAAAGAAAATAAAGAACCTGTAATTTATATGAATGTAGTTGAACCAATTATCTCTCGTGCAATGTGGAAAGAATGCCAAAGACAAAAAGAAGTTAATCAAAGAACTTATACTAGAGATAGAGTTTATTTATTCTTTCAAAAGATTAAATGCCCTACTTGTGGAAGAATAATGAAATGTAAAGGTTCTGGTGGCAAGAAGAAAAAGTATATGTATTACAATTGTGAGAAATGTCATTTAAATTATCGTGAAGATAAAATAGAAGAATGTTTAATGCAATTTATTTATGACTTAGTTGAATATGATATGGCAGTTAAAAAGTATTTTTTACCTATTTTAGCAGACCACAAACCAACAAAAACTGCTGATATAGATAAAGAGATTAATGGGTTAATAAAACAAAAAGAACGTATTAAAAAAGCATATATGAGTGGTATTGTTGAAATGGAAGATTTTTCAGAAGATTATAAACTTATTGAAGAAAAATTAGAAATTTTAGAGCAAAAGAAATCGGAACTATTAAATCTAGATAATATAACTTTTACACCACAACAATTAATGGCAGATAGAGATATTGAACGAGAAACTATGATAAGACTAGACATTTTAAATGACGTTGTTAAAACAAATTGGGAAAGCAAAACAAAAGATGAAAAGCAAGAATTCATCTCTAAATTTATTGAATCAGTTATTCTAATAAAAGATAAAAATAATGAACTTTATATAGATAAAATTAATTTTAGAAAGAGTTATATTAATAACCTAATGAAGTTTTTAGACAAAGGAATATTAGATGTATTAGTACCTGTTGAAATTAATGGCAAAGAAGAATTTATTATTGGTAGTCCTAATATTTCTAATGAACAAGTAGAAGAGTATTTAGATAGATTAAATGAATTTTATGAAACAAAAATGTATCAACTTTATGAAAAAGTTGATGAAGATACAGACAATATTATTGGCGAATTTACCCCCAAAAAAGATGAAAAAATTATAAGAATATTACCTATAACACCTACTGAAATAAAAACAAAATCAATCATAAATAAAGATGATATTGAAACAAAATATGGAATTGTTACTTACAATCCTAACAAACCAAATAAGAAAGGAAATGATTAAAAATGGAATTAAAATATACAAGAACTGGTGATTATGAATTACCAAATTTAACTTTAAATGATAACAAAAAAGGAACAATTAATAAGTATGGAATGTTAAGACTTGATTATTTAAAAGCACATAAGAAAGCACTTTACACTACACTTTTAATGAAAGATGAACTTACTAATCATCTTATTTCAGTAAGTAAAGATGCAGAAAATTTATTAATTAATTTGATGGAAAGTTATAAAAAAACAGATGAAAAACTATCTGAAAAAAATAAAGAAATAAATGGGCTTGAATGGATAAAATTGATGAATAATTATAAAAATACAACAGAAGAAATATTATTAAAAGAATTAATCTATACAGAAAATATGTGAGTACGTACTCACATATTTTGTCTGGCAAGCACTGAATTTGTACTCCCATACAAATTCTATATGGGAATTCCCATACCCTTAAATTTTTAGAAAGGAGATTTCAAATTATGAGAATAAGAAATAATAAAGTTAATGTATTTTTAAGTGATGATGAGAAGTTAATTTTAAAAAGAGATTCTTCAAAATTAAATTTATCTCAGTCTGAATATATTAGAAATTTAATTGTAGGATACGAGATTAAAATTCCAGAAGTCAAAGAAGAACCAAATCCTAAAAAAGAAGAATATATTATAGAAAATATTGCTAAAGCATTAGAAGAAAATATTGAATGCTTAATTAAAGTTAAAAATAAATTTCATTATCTTGGATATTTTGAAAATGAACGAGCAATTGGAACTAAAATTGAATATTTAAAATTACAAAATACAAAACTTAAAAACCATATACCTGAAAACGATAAAGACAATGCCCACTAGCATTGTCTTTATTAGATCACAGTTAATTAAAATCTTTCTTACAATATTTATTATATACTAACATTTGTAATAATATACTAAATGATAAAATTGCAGCAACTATTCGTAAATTATTTAGATTAAATGAATATACGACTGGTATTAATAGAATTAATTCGCTGAATGCTTTTCCTAACCCATGGATAACTTCACTTAAATAAGTGTATTCTAGTTGATATTTAGTTAAGGTTTTGTTTGAACTTATGTTAAATACTGCAGTATCTACTAAAATTTGAGTGATTTTATATGCAATATTAAAAACAATATTATAAATTATAAAAACTGCAAATGAATTAGTAAAAATAATTGGTATTGTTACAACTAAAATCGCTAATGCTGATATTAAAAAAGCATTTTTATTTCCTTTTTCTTTTAAATATTTTTTAACTAACAAAGAAGTAATTAAGCCTAGAAATGCAAAAACAGCATTTAAATTTCCTAAACTAGATTCTGAACCCAAAGTTAAAAAAATAATAAATGTAATAGTGGTATCTAATCCACCTCTAAAACCCATACCTTCAAAGAAAACAATTTTATATATTTCTTTTGCTTGTTTATCTTTAAACGCATATTTAATGTTTGATAATTTTATAGGATTAATATCAAATGTATATTTATCCAAATAGAAAGTAGAAATAACTGCAATAAATACTAACAAAACGATTATAATTAATAAAATAGAATATGATGTATTTACTATTACATAACCCATTCCAACTGTTGAGATAATTGATATTACACTTGTTACAATACTGTTATAAGAGAATATTTCCTTAAATTGATTGTCATTTTTAAAATTATATAAAATCATTTTATATGCCGACCAGTATAATAGACTTGTAGCACAATCTAAAACTGCAAAAAGATATATATAATTTTTAATATCGTTACCTAAAAATAATAGAACTAATAAGCATAGTCCATTCGAAAATAAACCTATACGATAAACATTTAATACATTGTTTTTATTTAGCAATTTTAAAGATAAAAAAGAAAAAATTCCGTTTAATGAATACTTTAATGTATAATATAGAACTACACTAATAAAATTACCGTCTGTAATTTTTAAAAAATATATAGCCAAAAATAGAGATGTAAATTTACTTACTATACTATTTATAGAATGTGTGAATACAATTTTTTTCATATCTTAACTCCTTATGTTTTTACAATAATTTATTATTAAATTTCTAATTATTTAAATTATACAACAAATTATAAAAAATTCATATACTCCCTTGAAAATATCTAATAAAATGATATAATTTATTTATCAGAGAGATTTAATCAAATCTTATAGTCTTAATTTCGCATACGTGTATAGTTAAGGCTCCATTGAGAGAATTACTCACACTTTGTGTGAGTTTTATTTTTATAGAATATCCTATATCACTTGTTGATATGGGATTTTTTCATATACGAAAGGAGGATTAACAAATGAAAATAACCATAGAACATTTAGAATTTCCTTTAAGTGTTAAGGATAAAATTACTAAAATACCTAAAATATCAAAATTACATTTAAATTTTATATCTGGTAAAAATATTCATTTTGATAAGACTAACCTATCTATAAAAGAACCACATAAGATTATTATCAGTAATGAATCAATTTGTTTAATCTTAATTTCTTATGACAATGATAACAACTTATATTTAAAAGATAGTCATGAAATTATAACTCTAAGTAGATTGTCCAATCTAGTTTTAAAAATGCAAGAAATGAAAAAACTTAAAACCTTATTTTATAAGTGATTAAAAACCATTATGATATATTTTTTGAAGTGGAAAATAAACAATAACTATAAAAATAAACAATAACTATAAAAAATATTGACAAAAAGCTTGTTTTGATTTACAATCAAATACGTGTTTAAAAAACGCAAAGGAAGTGTTATAAAATGAACCCAGGTAAAAATTATAATAATATAATTGAAACTTTAGTTAGTATATTTACTGTTTTTGATGGGGAATTAAAGGTACTTTTACTTAAAAAACAAACTGAACCTTATAAAGGATATTGGGTTTTACCAGGAGAGCTTGTTAAATGTGATGAAACATTAGAAGATAGTGTAACAGACGCTATTTTAGAAAAAACTGGATTATCTTCTGTATATTTAGAACAGGCAAATTCGTTTAGTTCTTTAAATAGAAATCCAGAGGGTAGGGTTATTGCTTTTAGTTTTATTGCTTTAACTGATAGTGTAACAGTGAATTTAAAAAGAAATATTAATGAAGATTATGAAACAAGTTGGTTTAGTATTGATTCAATTCCTAAAATGGGGTATGACCATGATATTATTTTAGAAAAAGCAATTAATTTATTAAAAAATAAGTTAAGTGACTATACTTTTTTAAAGTATTTATTTCCTAGTGATTTTACTCTACCAGAATTACAAAGTGTATGTGAACAACTTATGAGAGTAAAAATGGATCGTAGAAATTTTAGAAAAAAAATATTGAATTCTGAATTAATTGAATCGACTGGAGATAAGAATGAGGGTCTTATGGGAAGACCTGCAAATTTGTATCGTTTTAAGATAGATAATAGTAATATAAATACATTTAGTGAAAATGTATAAAATGTATTGACAAACATATAATATAAGTGATATATTATTGATGCATTCGTTAAAGGTTTACTTAGGTAAATCTTTAATTTAAGGGAAAAATGAAACGCCTGGATGTGTGTAATGAAAGGAGGACAATATGCCTACTATTAATCAAATAATTAGAAAAGGAAGATCTGACAAGAACAGAAAAACTAAAGCTCCTGCTTTAAATGTTGGATACGATAGTCGTAAAAAGAAACAAACTGATACAACTGCACCACAAAAACGTGGAGTATGTACTCGTGTTGGAACAATGACACCAAAGAAACCAAACTCAGCACTTCGTAAATATGCTCGTGTTAGATTATCTAATACTATGGAAGTAACTGCTTATATTCCTGGAGAAGGACATAACTTACAAGAGCATAGTGTTGTATTAATTCGTGGTGGACGTGTTAAAGACTTAATCGGTGTTCGTTATCACATTATTCGTGGTACTATGGATACTGCTGGAGTAGATAAAAGACGTCAAGGTCGTTCTAAATATGGAACAAAAAAACCAAAAGATAAAAAATAATAATTAAAAATTAAAATAAAAATCATAATAATGGAAGGAGGATATTATGCGTAAAAGACGTGCTGTTAAAAGAGATGTTTTACCAGATCCAATATACAATTCAAAATTAGTTACAAAATTAATTAATACTATCATGAATGATGGTAAAAAAGGTGTAGCTCAAAGAATTTTATATGAAGCATTTGATATTATTAAAGAAAAAACAAATCAAGAACCAAATGAAGTTTTTGAAAAAGCAATGGAAAATATTAAACCTGCTTTAGAAGTTAAATCACGTCGTGTTGGAGGAGCAAATTATCAAGTTCCTGTTGAAGTTCGCCCTGACCGTGCACGTGCACTTGCTTTACGTTGGTTAGTTCAATATGCAAAAACTAGAGGTGGACATTCAATGGCTGAAAATTTAGCAAACGAAATTATCGATGCTGCTAATGGTGTTGGTTCAGCTGTTAAAAAACGTGAAGATACACACAGAATGGCAGAAGCAAATAAAGCTTTCGCACATTATCGTTGGTAATAAAATAAAATTTGAAAGGAAAAAAATATGGCTCGTGAATATAGTTTAGAGAAAACTCGTAACTTTGGAATTATGGCACATATCGATGCAGGTAAAACTACTTGTACTGAACGTGTTTTATTCCACACTGGTAAAATCCATAAAATTGGTGAAACACATGATGGTGCTTCTCAAATGGACTGGATGGCACAAGAACAAGAACGTGGTATAACTATTACATCAGCAGCAACTACTGCTTTCTGGAAAAATCATAAACTTAATATCATTGATACTCCAGGACACGTTGATTTTACAGTTGAAGTATCTCGTTCACTTCGTGTATTAGATGGAGCAGTTGCTTTACTTGATGCACAAGCTGGTGTTGAACCACAAACAGAAACTGTTTGGCGTCAAGCTAGCGAGTTCAAAGTTCCACGTTTAATATTTTGTAATAAAATGGATAAAATGGGTGCTAGCTTTGAATATAGCTTAGGAACTATTGATAGTCGTTTAGGTGTAAATGCTAAACCTATTGAATGGCCAATCGGTGCTGAAAACGAATTTAACGGTGTTATTGATTTAGTTACAAGAACTGCTTATCACTATGATGGTAAACCAGAAGAAAATCCAACTATTATTGATATTCCTAGTGATTTAGTTGATATAGTTGAGGAAAAACGTACTGAATTAATTGAAGCTGTTGCAGAATTCGATGATGAATTAATGAATAAATACTTAGAAGGTGAAGAAGTTTCTATTGACTTAATCAAAAAGGCAATTAGAAAAGGTACTTTAGCTGCTGAGTTCTTCCCAGTACTATGTGGTACTGCACTTGGAAATATGGGTGTTAAATTATTGCTTGATGCTGTAATTGATTACTTACCAGCTCCAACTGATATCGCATCTATTAAAGGTGTTGATATGGACGGAAACGAAGTAGTAAGACATCCATCTGATTCAGAACCATTTGCTGCTTTAGCATTTAAGGTTATGACTGATCCATTTGTTGGAAGATTAACTTTCTTTAGAGTTTATTCTGGACACTTAAGTAGTGGTTCTTATGTATTAAACTCAACAAAGGGAGAAAAAGAAAGAATTGGTCGTTTACTTCAAATGCATGCAAACCATCGTACAGAAATTTCTGATGCGTATGCAGGAGATATTGGAGCTGCGGTAGGACTTAAAAATACTACTACTGGAGATACTTTATGCGATGAAAAAAATGCTTGTATTTTGGAATCTATGGAATTTCCAGAACCAGTTATCCAACTTGCTGTTGAACCAAAATCAAAAGCAGATCAAGATAAAATGGCTACTGCATTACAAAAATTAGCAGAGGAAGATCCAACATTTAGAGCTAGTACAGATCATGAAACAGGTCAAACTATTATAGCTGGTATGGGTGAGTTACACCTTGATATTATCGTTGATCGTATGAAAAGAGAATTTAATGTTGAAGCAAATATTGGTCAACCACAAGTATCATATCGTGAAACTATTACTCAAACTGCTGAATGTGAAGGAAAATATATTAAACAATCAGGTGGACGTGGACAATATGGTCACGTTTGGATTAAGTTTGAACCAAATCCTGATAAAGGATATGAATTTGTTGACGCAATTGTTGGTGGTGTAGTTCCAAGAGAATATATACCAGTTACTGATAAAGGCTTACAAGATGCCTTAAAAACAGGCGTTTTAGCAGGTTATCCAATGGTTGATGTTAAAGCAACTTTATTTGATGGTTCATATCATGATGTTGACTCATCAGAAATGGCTTTCAAAATTGCTGCATCACTTGCTTTAAAAGAAGCAAAAAATAAATGTAAACCAGTATTACTTGAACCAATTATGAAAGTACAAATAATTGTACCAGATGAATATTTAGGAAACGTTATGGGAGATATCACATCACGTCGTGGACGTCCGCTTGGTCAAGAATCAAGAGGAAATGCATTAGCAATTGAAGCAATGGTACCACTTTCTGAAATGTTTGGTTATGCTACAAGTTTAAGAAGTAATACACAAGGTCGTGGAAACTTTACAATGGAATTTGATCATTATGAAGAAGTTCCAAGAAATATCGCTGAAGAAATTATTAAGAAAAATGGCGGTAATCAATAAATAAAAAATGTCAAACTAAGGGAAAATACTTGCTATTTTTCTCTTGTTGATATAAAATAATAATTGTAAATAAATAAAGGAGGAAATTTAAAATGGCAAAACAAAAATTTGATCGTTCAAAACCACATGTTAACATTGGTACAATTGGACACGTAGACCATGGTAAAACTACTTTAACAGCAGCTATTACTAATGTTCTATCTAAAAAAGGATTTGCAGATTTCGTTGATTATGCAAATATTGATAAAGCTCCAGAAGAAAGAGAAAGAGGTATTACAATTAATACTTCACACGTTGAGTATCAAACTGAAAAAAGACATTATGCTCACGTTGACTGTCCTGGACATGCTGACTATGTAAAAAACATGATTACTGGTGCAGCTCAAATGGATGGTGCAATCTTAGTTATTGCAGCAACTGATGGACCTATGGCTCAAACTCGTGAACATATCTTACTTTCACGTCAAGTTGGTGTTCCTCGTATGGTTGTATTCATGAACAAATGTGATATGGTTGATGATGAGGAATTATTAGACTTAGTTGAAATGGAAATTCGTGAATTATTAAATGAATACGGATTTGAAGGTGATGAAACTCCTATCATTCGTGGTTCAGCATTAAAAGCTCTTGAAGGAGATCCAAAATATGAACAATCTATTCTTGATTTAATGGATGCTGTTGATAATTGGATTCAAACTCCAGTTCGTGACACTGATAAACCATTCTTAATGCCAGTTGAAGATGTATTCACAATTACTGGTCGTGGTACTGTTGTTACAGGACGTGTTGAAAGAGGTCAATTAAAACTTAATGATGAAGTTGAAATTGTTGGTTTAAAACCTACTAAGAAAACTGTTGTTACAGGAATTGAAATGTTTAGAAAACAATTAGACTATACTGAAGCAGGAGATAATGCTGGTGTATTATTACGTGGTATTGCTCGTGAAGATGTTGAACGTGGTCAAGTTTTAGCTAAACCTGGAACAGTTACTCCACATACTAAATTCAAAGCTCAAGTTTATGTACTTAGCAAAGAAGAAGGTGGAAGACATACTCCATTCTTTAGTAACTATCGTCCACAATTCTATTTCCGTACTACAGATGTTACTGGTGTTATTGAATTACCAGAAGGTGTAGAAATGGTTATGCCTGGTGACAATGTTGAAATGACAGTTGAATTAATTGCTCCTATCGCTATCGAAAATGGAACTAAGTTCTCAATTCGTGAAGGTGGTAGAACAGTTGGTGCTGGAAACGTTTCAGAAGTTATTAAATAATTAGATAAAGTATAAACAGATAATGAAAATATTATCTGTTTTTTTATTAAAATTTTTATATAATTAAATAATTAAGGTAAAATTTATTATATTCATAATTTAGTTATAGTTAAAAATTTAATGAACATATTATTAATGAATGTAATATAAAGGTTGGTGATATTTTACTATGAAATTTATAAAAAACTTTATTGTTGACCATATATTTAAAACAGATTTAAATTTTTTAATTTTAATCACAATTATTGGAATACTTGGGGTAATGATTTTATTCACTAAATATTATTTTGATCAAAAAAAACAAGTTTTATAACTTGTTTATCTATTGAAAATTAAACCTATTGGTCTGGCATTTCTATATATGAAGTACATTGCGCTGTTAGTTATTAATTCAAAATCACCAATATATTCATTTATATATGAACCAAAATTTAGCTTAAATTGTGTCAATCCTTTAAGATCATTATCTGATAAAATATTTGTTAATCCACCAATATTAAATTTTTTATATCCTTCTTTAGAATATTTTTCAATTAATTTCCAAATAAGCAAATGTTTAGAATTAAATTTCTTGTATTTTGGATCATAACCATCCATTAACATATAAATGGTATCACCATATTTTATAGTCATAATTGACGCAACTACAACGCCATTTGGATTATTACTCATAATATTAGTTGCATTTATTAAATTTTCTCTATAAGTACTTGCTTCCGTTTCTAATGCGATTTTTTTTGCTATCCTTCTTTTAGAATTATAATTTTTAGTCATAATAACATCGCGATTATATTTTTCACTTTCTCGAACTTTTAACTGATATTTAATTTGCAAATTTTTTAAAAAATGATTAATATCTAATTTTGCGTAATAAAAATCAACAATTCCTCTTTTTTCAAAAAAGTAATAACAATCTTCGTAATATCTTAAATCACGTGGATATTTATCTTGTGTTTCTAAATAAAGATATTTTAAAGAATTTTGATTTCCTTTATAGATTGTTATACCGTTTTTGTCAGCGCTTCTTATTTTAGTTTTATATTCTTTTTTTATGTTTGCAAATATTTCATAATATGGTTTATCCATATTTATAATTGCTTCAAAACGTGGTTTTATTGCTTCAAAGCCATTATTGAATCCTAAATGATAATAACCTAATTTTTTTAATTCATTAAAAATTTTATCAAAATCAGGATTAGAATAAATAATTTCCTTATTATTATTATAAATGTTCTTTATAACTGGAGGATTTATTTTAACTGCAATAACATTCATTTTTCCTAAAAATTTTTTTATTCCATTAGTAAATTCTTTTAATAAGTTTTCATTTTTATAATCAATTAAAAAACCACGAGGAGCGTATGCATATTTGAATCCTTTTAATTTCTCGATTAAAAAAATTGAAGCAGCAACAATTTTGTTATTATCAAGAAGTCCTAAAAAAATACTATCAAAATTTTGTTTATTCATTATAAATGCATATTCTTTAGTTTGATATATTGATTTTGTTTCATATTCATTAGCAAATATAGTAAATTCATCATTTGTCAATTGTTTTACTATCATATAAACATTCCTCCATAACGAATTATATAATTATATCATAATTTTATATAAAAAACTATATTTAAAAATTTATTTGTAAAATAATATTGTAGTGATATATTTTTTTGATAGCTATATATAATTAATAAACAAAATAAAAAGATATTTTCTATCTTTTTATTTTTCGCATTTTTTATAACTATTACACATTGTTGCTTCTTTATCTTTATCGCTTCCGCAGTTGCATACTTCAATTTTATCTAATGAGCAACAATTTTTACTGCAGTTACAAAATTTACAATCGTGAACACTGCAACAAATTTTTTGATCTTTATCTTCCATATTATCACCATTAATATTATGGCATTTAACATTAATTTTTATTCATAAAAATATTTTTAGGTAATAATCTTTATTAGGTGATAAAATGGACAAGATAAAAATAGGAATACCAAGAGCATTACATTTTTATTATTTTAACAATTTATGGATCAATTTTTTTGAAAACATTGGCTTAGATGTCGTTATAAGTCCACCAACAAATAGAGAAATTATTGATTTAGGTATTAAATATTCTTGTGATGAAATGTGTCTAGCTTTAAAAGTATATTTAGGACATATTGCTTATTTAAAAGATAAGTGCGATTATATATTAGTTCCAAGAATAGATCAATATGATGTTAATAATCAAACTTGTACGAATTTTTTGGCTATATATGATATTGTTAATAATATTTTTAATGTAAATTTACTTAATTATAATATAGATGTAAAAAGAAAAGAAAATGATTTTGTAGGTTTGGTTGAAATTGCGAATAATTTAGGTATATCTATAAGTGAAGCAATAAGAGCTTATAATAAGGCACTAAGTGAAGCAAATAATATAAAAGAAAGAGATATTATAATTAATAGAAAAAAATTAGATAATACTAATATAAAAATTTTAATGGTAGGACATCCATATATATTATATGATCAATATTTTGGTATTCCTATTGTTAAAATGCTAAAAAAACAAAATATTGAAATAATATATAGTGATAAATTTGATAGCAAAAAAGCAAATGAACTCTCTAGTAAAATTTCTAATACATTATATTGGAAATATAATCGTGAAGAATTAGGTGCGATTGAACTTGCTAAAGACAAAATAGATGGGGTGATTTTTATTTCTTCTTTTCCATGTGGACCAGATTCTCTTGCTAATGAACTTGCAATGAGAAAAATATCAAAACCATATCTTAATTTAATTATTGATGATATAGATTCTTTAACAGGAATTGAAACTCGTATAGAAAGTTTTGTTGATATATTAGATGCAAAAAGACAAAATAGTTAATAAAGATAAAAAAATATTGTCATTCCCACAAATGGGAAATTACTATGTTCCTGTTAAATATTTATTTAAACATATTTTTAATTGCGAAATTATGTCGCCTCCTAAAATAACTAATAAAACAATTGAACTTGGTAGTAAATATAGTCCTGATTTTGTTTGTACGCCTTTTAAATATACATTAGGTACATTTATTGAATCTTTAGAAAAGGGCGCAAATATTTTAGTACAAGCAGGTGGTGGATGTAGGTATGGATATTATAGTGAATTACAAGAACAAATTTTAAAAGATTTAGGATATGATTTTACATTTGTTAATTTTGTAACAGCAGGAAGCAAAAATGTTAAACATATTTTAAAAGAAATAAAAAAATTTGAACCTAAATTTAATAAAATAAAAGCTTTATATTATTTATTTATAACGTCTAAAATGGTTAAATATATGGATAAAATTGATGATTATATACGTAGTAATATTGGTTTTGAAAAAGAAAAAGATAGTTTTATTAAATTAAATAATAAAATGTTAAAGGATTTTAGCAAAGTAAAATCGTATATTAAATTAAGGGCATTATATAAAAAATATTTAAAAGAGTTTAAAAAACTTGAGGTTAATAAACCAGATAATTGTTTAAAAGTTGGTATAATAGGTGAATTATATACCATAATGGAACCATTTTCAAATTATTATTTAGAACAAGAATTAGCAAGCTATAACATTGAAATTAAAAGATATACTAATGCTCATTATTTGGTTTATGAAAAGGCAAGAAAAGTAAAAAAATATTTAAAATATGCTAGTGAATTTGTTAAATATAGAATGGGTTCTGATGCTTGTGATAATGTTGCTAGGTGCAAATATTTATGTACAAATGGGTACGATGGTATTATTCATATAAAATCGGCATTTTGTACTCCAGAAATAGGTGCAATGCCAATTTTAAATAAAATATGTAAGCAATATAATGTTCCTATAATATATTTTAGTTTTGATTCAAATACTTCAGAAGTAGGTATTAAAACTCGTATAGAAGCATTTTACGATATGATAGAAATGAGGAGAAAATAATGGATTGCTATTTAGGTATTGATATAGGCTCAATTTCTACTAAAGGTGTAATAATTGATTCAAATGAAAAAATAATAAAATCTCTTTATATTTGGACTGAGGGAAATCCTGTTAATGCAGTAAAAAGACTTATTAGTGAGTTGAAAAAAGATTTACCTAAAAATATTGTAATAAGAGGAATTGGAACTACTGGAAGTGCTAGAAAACTTATTGGTTTAATGGTAGATGCTAATATTGTAAAAAACGAAATAACAGCTCATGCAGTAGGTACTTTATCTATTATTCCAAATGCTAGAACAATTTTAGAAATAGGCGGTCAAGATTCCAAAATAATTTTACTTGAAAATGGTATTATTACTGATTATTCTATGAATACATTATGTGCTGCTGGAACTGGTTCTTTTTTATCTAGTCAAGCAAAAAGACTTGGAGTAGATGTTTCTGAATTTGGTTCGTTAGCTTTACAAAGTAATAATCCAGTTAAAATTGCGGCACGTTGTACTGTTTTTGCCGAGTCTGATTTAATTCATAAGGCACAAGTAGGATATGATAAAAAAGACATTATTGCAGGATTATGTAGAAGCATTGTAATAAATTATTTAAATAATGTTGGAAAAGGTAAAAAAATTAAAACACCAATCGTTTTTCAAGGTGGTGTAAGTAAAAATAAAGGAGTACTTAAATATTTTAAAGAAATATTAGGTGAAGATGTTATTGTTGATGAAAATAGTCATTTAATGGGGGCTTTGGGAATTGCGATACTATCAAAAAAATATAAAACAGATAAAATTTATGATTTGAATATAGCAGATTTAAAATTTGAAACAATCGGTTCGGAATGTAAGGGATGCGCTAATAACTGTGAGGTTTTAAAAATATATAAAGATAATACTTTAATTGACTCATTTGGTAATAAGTGTCCAAAAGGAGTTGTCAAATCATAAAAATATGTTGACTTTAATAAAAGTTTAGTGTATAAATTATAATTGATAAAAAAGGAAGTGGATTATGAGTCAAAATCTTGTAATTGTCGAATCACCAAGTAAATCAAAAACTATTGAAAAATACTTAGGAAGTGACTATAAAGTTGTTTCAAGTAAAGGTCATATAAGAGATCTTTCTACTAAAGGAAAATATGGACTTGGTATTGATGTTGAAAATGATTTTAAACCCGATTATGTAACTATAAAGGGTAAAAAAAGTGTAATTACAGAATTAAAAAAAGACGTAAAAGATTCTAAATTTGTATATCTTGCAACCGACCCAGACCGTGAAGGAGAAGCTATTAGTTGGCATTTATATGACTGTTTAGGTTTAAACGACAATAATTATAAACGTGTTGTGTTTAATGAAATTACAAAAAACGCTATCATAGAAGCATTTAAACATTCTAGAAAAATTGACCAAAACTTAGTTAATTCCCAAGAAACTAGAAGAATGCTTGATAGAATTATTGGATTTAGATTAAGTAAATTAATGCAAGCAAAAACAAGTGGATCTAGTGCTGGTAGGGTACAAAGTGTTGCTTTAAAATTGATTGTCGATCGTGAACGTGAAATATTAGCATTTAAACCTGAAGAATATTATAAGATAAGTGCTGATTTTGAAGATTTTAAAGCAGAATTATTTAAATATAAAAATAAAGATATAGAATTAAAAAATGAAACTGAAGCTAATAAAGTATTAAATGAATTGGATTCTTTATTTTTAGTTAATTCTGTAGATAGAAAAACAAAAAATAAAAAATCACCTTTACCTTTTATTACTAGTACATTACAACAAGTTGCATCTAATAAATTAAATATGGGTGCTAAAAAAACAATGTCAGTTGCGCAAAAATTATATGAAGGAATTGAGCTTGAAAATGAAACTGTCGGTTTAATTACTTATATGCGTACCGATTCTGTAAGGTTATCTAATGAATTTGTTAGTGCAACAAATGAATTTGTAAAAAGAGAATATGGCAAGGAATATGTTGGAAGCGTAAAAGTTGTTAAACAAAAGGAAAATGTTCAAGATGCTCATGAAGCAATTAGACCATCAAGTATTGAAAGAACGCCACTATCAGTAAAACCATATTTAACTAGTGATGAATATAAATTATATAGACTTATTTATTACCGTGCACTTGCTTCTTTAATGAAGGATGCTAAAACAGATAATACGACAGTAATTTTGGATAACAATGATTACAAATTTAAAGCAACTGGTCAAATTTTATTATTTGATGGTTACTTAAAAGTATATGGTGATTATGAAGATGTTTCAAATGAAAAATTACCTGAATTAAATGAAGCGGATAAATTAACATCAGAAAAAATTGAAAGTGAACAACATTTTACAAAAGCACCTGCAAGATATACTGAAGCAAAATTAATTAAAGAATTGGAAGAATTAGGTATTGGAAGACCTAGTACTTATGCAACAATTATGGATACTATAAAAACAAGAGGATATGTAAAACTTGAAGAGAAAAAATTTGTTCCAACTGAAATTGGTATTGAAATAACAGATAAATTACAAGAATGTTTTAATCATATAATAAATGTTAAATATACCGCAAATATGGAAAGTGATTTGGATAAAATTGCTGAAGGAACTGAAAATCCAGTAAAGGTTTTAAGAGAATTTTATGATGATTTTGAACCATCAGTTAAAGAAGCATTTACTAAAATGGAGAAAAAACCACCAGAAGAAACTGGTGAGATGTGTCCAAATTGTGGTAGTCCATTAGTAATAAGAAAAGGAAGATATGGTTCATTTACAGCATGCAGTAATTATCCAGAATGTAAATATATAAAAACTGAACCAAAAGAAATAATAGAAGTTTGTGCATGTCCTAATTGTGATGGAAAAATTATTGAAAAAAAGAGTAAACGTGGTAAAGTTTTCTACGGATGCAATAATTATCCTACTTGTAAAACTGCCTATTGGGATAAACCAACTGGTGAATTATGTCCAAATTGTAATAGTATGCTTACTATAAAGAAAGATAAAATTAAATGTAGTAATTGTGATTTTACTAAATAAATATACAAATAATATACAGTTTTACTGTATGTTTTTTTTTGTATTTAAATAAAAATTATTGACCAACTGGAAAAAATTATATACAATAAAATTGGTAATATCGTATAAATAGAGGAGTGGTTTTATGAATAGTTATAATGAAAATTGTAATAATGAATTGTTTGAAATGTTAAATAATAATAAGAAAAAGATACCTACTTCCAATGTTAATTATAAAATTGATACAGTAAATTCAAAAAAATTTTATAAGGCAAAAATAAGAAAACAAAAACAAGTTGCTAAGGGTGTAATTACTTTGGCAATAGGAACTGTAGTTATATTTTCATCATCATTAATAATAAATAAAAATAATAAATCAATTGTTTCTGAAGAAATAATTAGTGAAACTTCTTATAGTAATATAGATGATTATATTGAAACAACTAATTATATTGATTTAAAAAAAAACAATGTAGATTTTAATAATGTTAGTATACAACAAGTAAAAAATGAAAAAGTTTTTTCAGTTGGTAATTCTGATAATATAGATTATATAAAAAATTATATGAATAGTAGTGAGTACGAATATTTTATAAAATATTCAAATATGTATGGTGTTGACCCTCAAGTTATGGTTGCAATGGCAATGCAGGAAAGTTGGTTATCTCACGAAAAATGTATTCCAACAGGAGAGAACTATAATAATTGCGCAATTGGAATAATGCAATTAGAAAGTAATTGTAATAATAATGTTACTGCTTATAACTATGAAATTGGTGATTATGAGACTGCACAATATAGTGACAAAGAATTATGTGATATAGAAAAAAATATTCAGGTTGGATGTATGCGTTTTCAAAATGCAATAAAAAAATATGATGGAAATATATATTTAGCAGTTCAAGCTCATAATTATGGTGAAAACTTAGTTAATGATGCAATTGAACTAACTTCAAAAGATGAAAATATTGATGTTGAATCATTAAAAAAAGATTATCAAAATACAGATTGGTTAAAATACATTGATGATATTCATTTTAATCCATTAAAATATACCTCAAATTGGAATTATAACACTTACGGTGATAATGAGTATTTACTTAAAGTTATGAGTAATTGTGTTAGTAGTGAAGTTTCATATAAAATGGATGATAAAAATATTACTTTTGATTTAGAATATGCAACTTATAATGAAACAAACATTAAGCATAGATAAATATTCAAATAACTTGCCAAAATAAAATTGACAAGTTATTTTGTTTTAGGTAATATATGAATAGGAGTTGAGTTTTATGCAAAGATACCTTAGTATGGTTTTAGATAATTTATGTATGGTTAGTAAAACACTCATACAATTAGATAGTTATGAATTAGATAAATATATTTCATCGAAATTTAATAATTCTTCAGAAGTAAGAGAATATTTTTATAAAGTAATTGATAAATTTTTGATTGATAATAAGAGTTTAATTGATTCTGTTGAAAAGAGAACCAAAAAACATTATGCTGGGCAAATAGTTATTTTATCTGTATTAAATGATGGAAGTATGATGCGAGTTAAAGTTATTTATAAAAAAGATTTAAAGAAAATAAAAGATGAGTATATTAATAATCAAGAATTAATGCAAGGATTTATAAACAAACATAAAATTTATTTTTCAAATTATATAATAAATAAAACAAAAAGATTATTAAGTAAATCCGACTTTGAATATACAATCTATGAATGGTATCGTGGTATAAAGAATAGTAAAAATTATTTTGAAATGTGTCGTGACTTAATAAAATATAAGGATTTATATACTTTTAGTAAAAATAATATAAAAGTATATAATATAAATAAAATGTCATATGATGTTGATATTGATAAAGAATATGATCCTGATATTGATTATCATCCTGATTTAGATGAACTTGCAAAACAAAAATATGATAATGATGATGAAACAGTTTATTGTGATGACGAATTTGACTCTAATGAGCAATTTAAAAAAATTAAAATAAAAAGAAAAGAATTGCCAGGTCAAATATCATTTTTTGACTAGTATATGTAAAACCATATACTTTTTTAATATATAATTAAAAAAATATGATATACTAAATAAGGTGATAGTATGAATATAATAGATATAATAAACAAAAAAAGATTAAATGGTGAATTAAATAGTTCAGAATTACAATTTGTAGTTGATGGATTTTTAGATGGTACAATTTTAGATTGCCAAATGAGTTCGCTTTTAATGGCTATTGTTATAAATGGAATGACTGATAGAGAAACTTTTGATTTGACTGATATAATGTTGAAAAGCGGTAAAACAATTGATTTAAGTCAAATAAATGGTATTAAAGTGGATAAACATTCAACTGGTGGCGTTGGTGATAAAACTTCTCTTATTTTAGTTCCACTTGTGGCATCGTGTGGTGTTAAGGTAGCAAAAATGAGTGGTAGAAGTTTAGGACATACTGGTGGAACAATCGATAAATTAGAGTCAATTGACGGTTTTAACGTAAATTTAACTAAGGAAGAATTTATTGAGCAAGTAAATAATATAGGTTGTGCATTAGTTAGTCAAACAAAAGAATTAGTTCCTGCTGATAAAAAGATATATGCATTAAGAGATTTAACAGCAACAGTTGAATCAATTCCCCTAATTGCGTCTAGTATTATGAGTAAAAAATTAGCAAGTGGTGTTGATAAAATAGTAATTGATGTAAAAGTTGGAGAGGCAGCTTTTATGAAGACCATAGAAAGTGCTAGAGAACTTGCTAATTTAATGGTTAAAATTGGAAAAAATAAAGGAAAAGAAACAATTTGTGTTTTGACTAATATGGATGAACCTTTAGGAAATAATATTGGAAATGCTTTAGAAGTTCACGAAAGCATAGATGTTTTAAAAGGTAATGGTCCAAAAGATTTAATAGAGGTTGCAACTACACTTGCAAGTCTTATGGTAAGTCTTGGAAAAAATATTAGTTATGATGAAGCTTTGAAAGAAGTAAACGAGAACCTAAAAAATGGTAAAGCTTATGAAAAGTTCAAAGAAATGGTAAATTCTCAAAACGGTAATATTGAAAATATTCCAGTATCTAAACATATTTTTTCTATTAAAAGCAAAAAAACAGGATTTGTTACTAAAATAGATGCATATCGACTTGGAATGTTAGAAAGAACAATGGGTGATAGTCGATTTAAACAACATGATTTGATTGATTATACAGTTGGATTTGTTTTAAATAAAAAAGTAGGAGATTATGTTTTAGAAAATGAAGAAATTGTTAAGGTATATTTGAATACTAATGATATTAACGTTAATGAAATTTTAGATTGCTTTTCTATCTCAAACGAAAGAGCAAAAGAAGAAAAATTAATTTATGAAATAATAAAATAAAAATTAAGTTTCAACTTAATTTTTATGTGTCAATATTTGTAAAAAAATAAGAAATTACTTGAATGATTAATGAATATATTATATTATAAAAATAGGGAGTGTGATAAAATGATATATCCTTCAATAGACAAATTACTTAATAAAATTGGTTCAAAATATTTATTAGTAAATGTTGTATCAAAAAGAGTTAAACAAATGGAAGCAACAGGTCATTATCAATTAAAAGATAAAGAATATGTTTCTAAAAAAAATATTGGTAGAGCTCTAGAAGAAATTTCTAAAGATTTAATTCACTTAAATTAATCGTTTTTTTACGATTTTTTTATTATTTCACCGATTGTAAAGTCAACTTGATTAACACCAAATTCATAAGTATAGTAAACATTTTTTTTTGGAAGAATTATTTTAAATGGTTTTAAATTCTTTTTTATATAAATAATTTTGTTATTTTTATCAGCCATGAAAACATCTATATTTTGTTTCATGAAAAATGTATGAATACTATTACACTTTGGAAAACATAGTCCATAATTAATTTTTTTCTTAAACATTAGGCCTAATAATCTATCTTTAAAATTATTACAAATTTTTACTTCAATATCTTTATTTTTATAAATAATTTTCATAATCTCACCAAATAAACTATAACATAAAAAAATATGTTTGACAAACGAATAAAAAAAGTATAAACTTAATTTAGATATAAATGATGGAGGTAACATATGAAGATGAATAATAAAGGCCAAGCGTTAGTTGAATATATTTTAATTATAGCGGTAATTAGTGTTGTGGTTGTTAGTATTGTAAAATTATTAGGTGGATATTTACAAGATTCAATGACAAAGTCTTCTTGTGCATTAGTTGATAAAGTTTATGTAGAGGGTAGTAAACCTGGTGAGGGAACTTGTGTAGATCAATAACAAATATTTAAAGTGAATTTTAGTTAATAAAATTCATTTTTTTATTAATATATTTTACTTGTTTAAACATTTATATTTTGATATAATTATATATGATATTAGGGGTAGATGTTATGAGGAATAATAAAGGTCAAGCATTAGTTGAGTTTATAATAGTGGCGCCAATACTTATATTGATTATAATGGCAATTGTAGATATTAGTAATATAGAGTCAAAAAAATTGAAATTAGAAAATAATTTAGATACAGTAGTATCTTTATATCAAGATAAAAATTTTAACTCAATTGAATCGCTATCAAATACGGAACATTTTATTTTTAATTATGAAAAAAATACCGATACAACAACAATATCATTAAAACAAAATATTAAAGTTTTTACCCCATTTTTAAATAAAATAATTGGTGATAATTACTCTATTGAAACTAAAAGGATTATTTATGAACAATAAAGGTCAAACATTAGTAATGTTTATAATTTTTTTACCAGTTATTTTAATTCTTGTAGCATTACTTATTAATTATAGTTTTATTAGTAATCTAAAGTTAAAATTAGAAAATAATATAAAATCAGCTATAAGTTATGGTTTGAATTTGAAGATAGAAGATGCGAATATAACAAATGATGAAGTTAAGGATAAAATTAAGTTTTTAATTGATGAAAATCTAAGTTATGAATCATTAGATATAAAAGTTAACGATAATAGTATTGAGGTAAGTATTACATCAAAAACTAACGGATTTATAAACAATATTACAAATTTTAATAACACTATTAAATTAAATTATTATGGAAATATAGAAAACCAAAGAATAAAGATTGAGAGGCGTTAATATGGCAGTTAAACAGGGTGATACAATTACAATAACATCTGTAAAAGGAGGAGTTGGAAAAACAGTTAATACTTTAAATATTGCTGGTATTTTAAGTAGTATTGGTAAAAAAGTTTTAATAATTGACTTAGATTTATATACAGGTGGAGTAGCATGTTCATTAAATATTGAAAATGATAAAGATTTATTTTTACTTGTGAATGATATGAGTAATAATAAGTTTGATTATTTAGAAAATTATATTATAAAATACAATGAAAATATAGATATAATTCCTGCTCCAAAAGATCCTAGGGATGCTTCTAAGATAAGTCCAAAATATTTAAATGTAGTAATTTCAAAAGCAAAAATGAAATATGATGTTGTATTAATTGATACAAATCATTTACTAACGGATACTAATTTGGTTATTTTAGATAATAGCGATGTAATTTTATATTTTATTAGTAATGATTTAATTGATTTAAAAAATATGAAATCTATGACTTCAATATTTAGAGATATGGAAATGGATAATTATAAAGTAATTTTAAATAATTCATTACCACAAAATAAAAAAACATTTAATAATTATGATATTAAAACTGTTATAAAAAGCAAAATAGATTTTACATTATCTAATAAGTTATATGAAAAAAATATTGATAAGTATATTATAGATGGTAAAATTTTAACGTTAGATAAAAATTTTGTTAAAAATCATAAAAAAGAAATTAAAGATTATCAAACATTTTTAGAAAGTCTTTTAAAAAAGAAGGTGAAAAATAATGGCTAAAAAGAAATTTGTTGAAGAATTCGATATAGAAATTGAACAACCAGATTTAAAATATGTTAGTGATTATGATACATTTACAAATAAAGCCTTATTGGATGAACTTAGAAATAAAATAATCCAGAACCTAATTGATGATAATTTTAAAAATAATGGTACAATGGATGAATATGTAAAAAAGGAAATAGATAAAACTATTGCTGGATATGATTTGTCTAATGTAGAAAGAAGTTATATTTATAATCTAATTGATAATGAAATAAATGGATATGGTCCAATTTCTGAGTTACTTGAAGATAAAAGTATAACAGAAATTATGGTTAATGGTATTAATGAAATTTATATTGAAATAGATGGTAAAGTAATGCGTGATGAAAGTGTATCATTTATTAACGAAGAACATATTATTAGAACTATCCAAAGAATGATTCAACCACTTGGTAGAACTATTGATACATCAAATCCTATGGTTGATGCAAGATTAAAAGATGGCTCTAGACTTAATGCGGTAATACCACCTCTATCACTAAATGGACCAATTTTAACAATTAGAAAATTTAAAGATGAACTTGCCAATATTGATGATTTCTTAAGAAGTGGCGCACTTACTCCTTATATGGCAAGATTTTTAGAGGCATGTGTACAAGCAAAATTAAATATTATCATTAGTGGTGGTACAGGTAGTGGTAAAACAACTTTATTAAATGTTTTATCTTCATTCATCAATCATGATGAGAGAATTATTACAATAGAAGATGCTGCAGAATTAAAATTAAAACAACGCCACGTTATTTCACTTGAAACAAGATTAGTAAATTATGAGGGACAAGGTGAAGTAACTATTCGTGATTTAGTAATTAATTCACTTCGTATGCGACCTGATAGAATTATTGTTGGTGAGGTACGTGGTAAAGAAGCTTTTGATATGCTTCAGGCTATGAATACAGGTCATAGTGGAAGTTTAACTACAATGCACGCTAATAGTCCAGTTGATGCTTTAAATCGTTTGGAAACAATGATTTTGATGGCTGGAATGGAGATACCAATTAAGGCACTTAGAGAATATATTGAAAACGCAATTGATATTGTTGTTCATATTGAAAGATTGAATGATGGTAGAAGAAAAATAACGAGTATTTGTGAAATTGTTGGTTTTGATGATGATACAATAAAATTAAAAGAAATATTTGAGTTTAAGAAGACAGGTATTTTAAATAATCAAAATGTTGATGGTGAATTTATTCGTCATAACTATGTACCAAAAGTATATAAAGAAATTAAGGCTAAAGGTATTGATACATTAAAAGATATTTTTGAAGGTAATGATTAGTATGAATAATTCAGTAAATAGTGGATTAAGTCTAGAGTATTCACTAGCACCTACAAATCAGAACCTTGATATAATATTTACACCTGATTCCAATATTATAAGTTTTAAGTATCGTATCTTTAAAAATTCATCTGATAATTTAATTGTCAATGGTGAACTTGACAATCCAAATATAATTTATAATGATTATGTTATAGTTAATTCTAATAAACCAATTAATATTATTTTAAATGAAACAGGAAATTACAAGTTAGAAATTGTCACAACAGATTTACTTGGTAATAATAGAGTTATTAATAGTGGAATTTATGTTATTGATAAGGAAGCACCAAAAATTACTATAAGTGATTATAATAATCAAACAATTGAATATAGGAAAGGTGAAGACACTATAAATCCTTTAGATGGAGTTACAGTGTATGATAATTATGATGGTGACTTATTAGAGTCACTCGTAACAAACTATGATGAACTTGATTTTACCAAAACAGGTATCAAAGAATTAAAATATACTGTTTCTGATACATCAGGTAATGTTGCTACAAAAATTATTAATATTAATGTTACTGATAGTAATATTGGAATAATAAGAATATGGCAAATTTTAATTGTTTTGTGTCTTTTACCATTTTTAATATATCTTACAATTTATAATAGAGCAGTTAAGTTAGAAAAAAGAATTACTAAATATAGTGTTGAACCTTTAAAAAAATATACATATTCAATGTTTGATAAATTTTTAGCGATTTATCTTAGAATTATTGAGTATCTAAAACCAATTGTATCAAAATCAGTATTTATAACAAAACATAGTAAAAAATTTGATAAATATGTTGGAATAGTTGATAACATACATAAAGATAGTATGGAACTTATTTGTAGTAAGATTATAGTTTCTGTTGTTGTATTAATTTTGGCTATATTTGCTAAAACAATACAGTTTAAAACATTAGCTTTAGAAGAGGTTTTTATTCCAGTTATTTTAGGATATTTACTTTTAGATATATATTATATTTTAAAATATAAACAATATAGAAGAAGATTAGAAAACGATTTATTACAAGCAATTATTGTTATGAATAATTCCTTTAAATCAGGAAGAAGTATTACTCAAGCTATTGAAATTGTTACACGTGAATTGGATGGGCCAATTGCTGATGAGTTTAAATTAATGCATTTACAGCTTCAATTTGGACTTTCACTTGATGTTGCCTTTGCTAAATTTGCAAGTCGAATTAATATAGAAGAAGTAAATTATTTAACAGCGTCACTTACTATTTTAAATAGAACAGGTGGTAATATAATTAAAGTATTTTCTTCAATAGAAAGAACACTTTTTAATAAGAAGAAATTAAAGTTAGAATTGCGTTCATTAACTGGAAGTTCAAGAATTATAATGTATTTGCTTACATTCTTACCAGTATTTTTAGTTATTATTATATCGCTTGTAAATCCAGATTATTTTATAAGTTTATATACAACCCCAATTGGTATGATTATTTTAGGTTTTGCTTTAATTATTTATATTTCTTATATTGTTGTAGTAAGACGTGTTATGAAAATAAGGATGTGATTAAATGAAAAAAAATAATAGTTCACTATCAAGCAGACTATATAGAGAAAAAACACTTGCAAGTATTCAAACGAAAATAACAATGCTTGGAAATAACGCTAAATTTGACGCAATTACCTTTATGAATTTGCGTGTTATCACATCTTTAATTATTTTTATAATTGTAATTTATAGTGGAGATTTAAGTTATATATATGCTCCTTTTATAGTTGTTGCATATTATGTTTTATTTGAAATATTTTTACTTGAAAGACCACTTAAACAACGTGAAAGAAAATTAGATCATGAAGCGTTATCATTTTTTGAAATTTTAACACTTACACTAGAATCAGGCAGAGATTTAGAAAGTGCTATAGAAATAACTTGTTTTAATACAAAATCAGAATTAAGTGATGAGTTTAAAAAGACATTATTTGAAATGAAATTTGGCAAATCACTAATGGAAGCGTTAGAGAGTATGAAAAATAGAATTCCATCAGAAACTGTTAATAATATTATATTAAATATTGTCCAGACAAATTTATTTGGAAATAGCATTTTGGATACAATGTATAATCAAATTGAGTTTTTAAGAGATAAACAAATATTAGAAATCAAAGAGAAAATTAATAAAATACCTAATAAAGTTAGTATAATCTCAGTTTTATTTATTGTACCTTTAATTTTACTATTACTTTTAGGTCCTTTTATTATTGAATTTATGGGATAAAATAATTTTATCCTCTTTTTGTAATTTTTTTGAATATGGGAATGAAATCTATGCCTAATCAGCACTGAATTTGTACTCTCACACAAATTCTATATGGAAATTCCCATACCCTCAATCAAAGAAAGTGTTTATAAATTTTTCAAAGAATAAAATGTCATTCATTTTTTCAGGATGCCATTGAACTGCAATAATATTTCCCTTTTCAATTGCCTCAATTGTTCCATCACTAGATTCTGCTGAAACTATAAACTGATTTGCAACATCTTTTATAGATTGTTTATGATATGAGTTAACATTAATATTTCCTTTGTATACTGAATTCAAAAAAGTCCCATCTTTAACATATATTTTATGTAATTTATCTTTTAAATCATGATTTTCAATTCTTTGGTTTAAACTACCACCAAAATATACGTTTATTGACTGAAGCCCACCACAAATACCTAAGATTGGCTTATTAGCATTAGAAAATAATTTAATTGCTTCTTTGTCTAATTTGAATTCATCTATATCATAATTTTTATTTGGAATAGGATTTTCATTATAATAATGCGGTGGAATGTCAATACAACTCCCTGTTACAATAAGTCCATCGCATATATTACAAACCTTTTCTAAGTTTTTATTAGAAACAATGGGAAACAATAATATATCTAATTCATCAAATATTTTTTTAAAATGTTCCGTTAAATAATATCTATTGTTAAATGGTGCTTCATCTTTTATATTTTCAATTCTTTCAATTATTGCTAATATCATTTTTCTCCTCCTTAATATAATTAATTTTATAATATATATCATACCAACTATATGCCCTCGTTAAATCAGTAAATTCAACGTTTCTATTATATGGATAGTCAAAAATAATTACATTAGTATTACCAATTAGTTTTCTCAAATTATTAGGATCATCTTCAATCATAATATCTATATTATTATTTTTACAATATTTTCCTTTGTCTTTAACATCAAATGCAATTTCATCATAATATATTTTATTTTCATTCAACCATTTTTTTGTAATTCCTTCGACGTCTTTTTTTAAAAAATCAGGAAACCATTCATCATTGTTTTTTCTTGCAGTTATTATATAAATTAGATTACCCTCATTTTTTAATTTGTTTATAACTTCTGAAGCATATTTTTTTGCTGGTGATTTAACTACTAAATCTTCCCTATATGTATTCCAAAATTTATGAGCAATATCTTCTTCCCATAAAAACATATCAGTAGTATCTATAGCATTAATATTTTCTAATCTGTATTTTCCTAATTCATTACAAAATTTTGTACCATAATCTATACAAAAATTATATTGTAAATTTAAAACACCATCAATATCTATTCCTATTCGCATATCGTCCTCCACGAATTATATTTCAATAAAATTATATACTAAATTACAAAAAATTTCCACGCTTTTACGAAAAAATATATGAATTACCATATAATGTTTTTAGAAAGAGAACTTAGTTTGTAACTTGTAGTTCGACCGCTCTATTGTGATTAATACTTGCACACTTAAATACTAGTTTTTTTTATACTTTCTATGTCGCTAGCTTGGCAAATATATAGAATTCTATAAGTTCATAGTATTCGATATTATGTTTTTTTTCACTGTTAAAAATTATATAAAACTTTTTTAGCATTTATCTAAAAATTATTTTAAATTAAACTAATTAAACTTTATATAATTTTGGAGATATGCAATTAGATATTCAATAAAGTTGTAAAAATATTGTATATTTTGTGTATATTTTCATTAAATTATGTATAATATTCTATATATTTTATAAAAGGAGCAAGAATATGAATTTGTTAGTTAGTGACTATGATCAAACAGTATCAACTGATGACTTATCAATAAGATTTAATATAAAAAAAATAAATGAATTTAGAAAAAATGGTAATTTATTCATGTTGTCAACCGGTAGAGAATATTCAAGTATAAAAAGCGAAGTAAAAAAGTGGAATATAAAATATGACTATTTAAGTTGTGCAGATGGAACAACTATGTATGATAAAAATGATAAGTTAATTTTTATTTCTAAAATGGATGAAGATGGTGTCAAAATATCAGAAATTTTAAAAAAACAATATGGTCAAAAAATAAATATTTATGATATTATTTCAGATAATTCAAACATCCCTGAAGAAAAAGTAATCCAAATCCTTGATATAAATTTTATGCAAATTATTCGTGATATAACCAAATTTTTAGATGAAAATTTAATAAATTCAACATATTCAACTAATCTCAATTGTATTTATTTAAAACATAAAGAGGCAAGTAAATCATTAACTATTCAATATTTAGAAAATGAAATTGGTATTGAAAAAAGAAATATTTTTACAATAGGAGATCATAATAACGATTATGAAATGATTAGAGATTATAATGGTTTTACAATGCTATGGGGAACTAAAAAGGCACGAGAATATGCTATAAAGAGGTATTTACTCATGTCTGGACTGATTGTGGATATAGAAAATAACCAAGAAAAATTTATAAAAAAATTACGTTTTAAATAGTGTGTCATAAATTGATATTTACCTCATATATTTAATTGTAGAAAGTGAGGAATTAATATATATGGAAACACTTAAAGTTTCATCGAAATCAAATCCAAATTCAGTTGCAGGAGCGTTAGCGAACGTTTTTAGAGAAAAAGGAGAAGTAGAAATTCAAGCAATTGGGGCAGGAGCACTAAATCAAGCAATAAAGGCAATAGCGATATCAAGAGGATTTGTAGCTCCATCTGGCAAAAATTTAGTATGTATTCCTGCATTTACTGATATTGTAATTGACGGTGAGGAAAGAACTGCTATAAAATTAATTGTAGAGGCTAGATAAGTCTCTTTTTTATTGCAAATGAATATCTTTTTTAGTATAATAAATTCTGGAAATAATTTAATACTGGAGGTTATTATATGGATCAAAATTTAAAACGAGAATTAATTTTAGAACATTATCAACATCCTAAAAATAAGGGACTAATATATGATGAGTCATATATAAAAGTTAATATGAATAATGAAAGCTGTATAGATGAAGTAAATTTAATGGTAAAGATAGAAGATGGTATTATTAAAGACATTAGATTTGATGGTGAAGCATGCGCTATATGTACTAGTGCGACATCAATTATGATTGATACATTAATCGGTAAAAGTTTGGATGAGGTAAAAGAAATATATGATAATTACAATAATATGATTGATGAAAAAGAATATAATCCTAATATATTAGAACAAGCAAACGCCTATGATGATATTTATAAACAGCCAAATAGGAAAAAATGTGCCTTACTTCCATGGTGGGGAATAGAAAAAATATTAAAACAATTAAAACAAAAATAGAAAGGACTTTTTTATGGAAAAGGGAATGCTAACTATAGAAAAAGTAAAAGAAATTTCTAAAATAAAAAAAGAACCAAAATGGATGCTTGATTTTAGACTAAATTCATATAAAAAATTTATAGAATTAGGTAATCCTAATTTTGGGCCTGAATTAAAAATAGATTTTTCAGATATAACATATTATAAAAGAATTGATGATAAAGTATATAGTAACTGGCAAGATGTTCCTAGTGAAGCTAGAAATACTTTCTGTAAAATAGGACTTCCCGATGCAGAAAAAAAATATTTAGCAGGAATTGGAGCACAATTTGAAAGTGAAGTTATATATCATAATATGTTAAAAGAATTAGTTGATAAAAATGTAATTTTCTGTGATACAGATACTGCATTAAGAGAATATCCAGAAATTTTTAAAGAATATTTTAATCATTTAGTAAAATATGATGAAAATAAATATACAGCTTTAAATGGTGCTGTATGGAGTGGTGGAACATTTATATATATACCACCAAATACTAAATTAGATAGACCATTACAGAGTTATTTCAGAATTAACAGTAAAAATATGGGACAATTTGAAAGAACTTTAATAATAGTTGATGAAAATAGTGAATTACATTATATGGAAGGATGTACAGCTCCAACTTATACATCAGATTCACTCCATGCGGCAGTTGTTGAGATATATGTAAAAAAGAACGCAAAGTGCCGTTACACAACTATTCAAAATTGGTCAAATGATGTTTATAACTTAGTTACTAAAAGAGCGATTGTTGAAGAATCTGGGTTGATGGAATGGATCGATGGAAACATTGGATCTAAGGTAAACATGAAATACCCATCTTGTATTTTAAACGGAAAATATGCCAAGGGAAATTGTATTTCTATTGCAGTTGCAGGAGAAGGTCAAATACAAGATGCAGGTGCAAAAATGATTCATTTAGCACCAAACACAACAAGTAATATTATAAGTAAGTCAATTGCGTGTCATGGTGGTAATGCTTCATATCGTGGAACTGTTAATATAATAGATAAAGCAGAAAATTCAAAAAGCACAGTCAAGTGTGATACCATTATATTAGATAATCAGTCAAAAAGTGATACAATTCCGCAAAATAAAGTTTCAAATGAAACTTCAATAATTGAACATGAAGCAACCGTATCTAAAATAGATGAAGAAAAACTTTTCTATCTTATGAGTAGGGGATTATCTGAAGACAAGGCTAAAGAATTATTAATTATGGGATTTATAGAACGATTTAGAGAAGAACTACCAATGGAATATGCAGTTGAATTAAATGCACTTTTAAAAAATTATTTTTAACAATAATTTTTTTTGTTTACATTTTAAAAAATTTAAATTAAATATATCTTACTACAAAAAATCAATAATTTGTGTATAAATTACGTCAATTTTTAAAAATTACTAATTTGATTATCATTTAATAAATTAGTATATTGATTTTGGAAGGAGAGATAATATGTTAAATCAAACTGTTTTAGTGGGAAGGTTAGTAAGTGATCCTGAATTAAGGGAAACTGATAATGGTAATAAAGTTACAAATATAACATTAGCTGTACCTAGAAGTTATAAAAATGTTAATGGGGAGTATGATACAGATTTTATACCTTGTGTTTTATGGAAAGGTATTGCTGAGAATACTGCTGAATATGTAAAAAAAGGAGACCTAATTGGTATCAAAGGACATCTACAAACTAGGAGTTTAGAATTAGATGAAAATATAAAACGCCAATCAGTTGAAATAATAGCAGAAAAAGTAACATTTTTAAGTAGTAAAAAACAAGATAATATTTAAATTCTTGTTTTTTTTATTTTAAAATTTATGAATATATGGTATATTTTTACTAAAGGAGTAGATGATATGAGTTATATAGATACTATTGATGATAGAATAAAAGAGTATTTTTCTATTTTAGAACCTAATTATCCAGTATGGTTAAATGATTATATAAATACTAAGGAACTTTTAAAACAAAAATATATAAGTGTTACGAATGGTACTATATATTCTGATTTATTTGAAAACAATTTCTTTTTTTCAAGTTTAGACCATTCAGTTGCAGTAGCACTTATAGTTTGGCACTTTACACATGATAAAAAACAAACCTTATCAGGTTTATTTCATGATATAGCAACACCTGTATTTAAACATTGTATAGATTTTTTGAATGGTGATTATATGAATCAAGAATCAACAGAAGATTTAACAACTGAAATAATTAAAAATTCGAAAGAAATAATGTCGTTATTAAAAAGGGATAATATAAAATTAGATAGTGTTAATGATTACCATATATATCCAATCGCTGATAATGATACCCCAAAATTATCTGCAGATAGATTAGAATATTCTATGTCAAATGCTTTATTTATCTATGAATTGTCTGATTTATTAAAAGTAAAAAAAATGTATAATGATATTAGCGTTGGTGTAAATGAAGAAAATATACCGGAATTAATGTTTAATACATATTCCATTGCTTATGATTTTTTAGAAATGACAAGTAAACTTTCTATTATTTATAGAGAAGATAGAACCAGATACTCTATGCAGTTACTAGCGGATATTGTAAAAAAATTAAATGAAGAAAAATTGATAACAATAGAAGATTTATATAATCTAAAAGAGAAAGATGTTATAAAAATTATAGAAAATTCTAAATATAAAGATGCTTTTAATTTTTGGAAAAAAGCTAAAACTGTAATTGTTTCTGGTAACAAACCTGATAATGTTTATTATGTACATCATAAAGCTAAAGTAAGATATATAAATCCATTAGTTAATAATGTAAGAATTTCAAAAATTAACTCATCTGCACAAAATTTGATTGACAAAAATTTGTCTTATGATATGTCAGGTTATGTATATTTAAAAATGAAATTATAATTTTTATGCTAATATATATTTTTTATGAAGAATAGTAAATAGAAGGAATTATAATCCTTTTATTTTTTTTGTGATTGACATACAAACAATTGTACGGTAAACTAATATTAGTAGGAAATATTACTTTAAAGGATGTGTTATATGGATATTGATAGTAATTTAATAATAAAAAGAATAACATTAGATCGTGATAGAATAGAAAATTTTAATAAGTATCCTTTTAATATTGAATTAATAAAAAATTTTGATTCATTAACCTTTAAATCCCAAGTTACGTTTTTTGTTGGTGAAAATGGTGTTGGAAAATCGACAATTATTGAAGGAATTGCTTGTGCACTTGGTTTACCTGCAGAAGGTGGCACAGAAAATTTTCGATATAATACAAAATATACTACTTCAAATTTATCCAATTATTTAACTGTATCGACATTTAACAAACCCAAAACTAAATTCTTTTTAAGAGCAGAGAGCTTTTATAATTTTTCATCAGAGGTACAAAGACTGGTAGAGGAAGATGGATTTTGTAATTTATATAATTCTTATGGAGGTAATTTGCACGAATGTTCACATGGAGAAGCATTTTTGAATTTAGTTAAAAATAGATTTACAGATCATGGATTATATATTTTAGATGAACCGGAAGCAGCATTATCACCTCAAAGACAATTATCACTCCTTTATCTTATTGATGAATTAGCTAGTCAAGGCAGTCAATTTATAATTGCGACACATTCTCCGATTTTAATTAGTTATCGTGATGGAATTATTTTAGATTTGAATGATAACTTTAAAGAGATAAATTATAAAGATACGGATATATATAACTTATATAAAATGTATTTGTGTAATACTGAAGCTATGCAACATAAATTATTAGATGATTGATAAAATTTATTGAAAGTATAAAATAGGTAATAATATGAAAAAGAAAACAATAATAACAGTATTAATTTTATTTATAACTATATTTTTAATTATATTTGGTATATTCAATATATCAAAAAATAATAACCTTAATAATGAGTTGGAAGATACAATAGTAAATAAAGAAAATGAAACTATTGAAGAAAAAAATTCCGAAACTGAAAATGTAGAAAAAAACAATTTTGTAAATTATAATGGTTGGCTTAGAATAGAAAATAATATACTGGTTAATGAAAATAGCGAACCTTTTAGATTAAAAGGAATCAGTACACATGGATTACAGTGGTATTCAAAATTTGCTAATAAGGAAATGATGAAAAGCTTAAAAGAAAACCTTGATATAAATTTGTTTAGAATCGCATTGTATACAGAAGAAAATGGTTATATAAATAATCCCAGCTTAATTGATAAGGTTGAAGAAATAGTCGAGTATGCAAAAGAATTAGATATGTATGTAATAATTGACTGGCATATATTAAGTGATGGAGACCCTTTAAAACATAAAGAAGAAGCTAAAATATTTTTTGAAAAAATGAGTCAAAAATATAAGGATTATCCAAATGTAATATATGAAATATGTAATGAACCAAATGGCAATGTTACTTGGGAAGGTAATATAAAGCCGTATGCTGAAGAGGTCATTAGTGTTATAAGGAAAAATAGTAAAGATAGTATAATAATTGTTGGAACTCCAACTTGGAGTCAAGAAGTTGATAAACCAGCAAATAATAAAATAAACGATAAAAATACAATGTATGCTCTTCATTTTTATTCTGCATCACATGGGGAATGGTTAAGAGAAAGAACAACAGAAGCTTTAAAAAGTATCCCTATATTTGTAAGTGAATGGGGAGTAAGTGATGCTTCTGGAAATGGTATAATAGATAAAGAAGAATCGTTAAAGTGGGTAGAGTTTATGAATAAGAATAATTTAAGTTATGCAATTTGGTCATTATCTGATAAAAATGAATCATCAGCACTATTAATTCCAGGTGCATCCATAAATAATTTTAATGATGACAATTTATCTGAAGCTGGAAAGTTAATAAAAGATTTAATTAACGAATAGGAAATTTATAATTAATAGGAGGAAAAATGGTAAGAGATTTATGTTTTGAAATTATTGAAAAATGCCCTAATAGTTGTAAATTCTGTTCATCTAATTCATCAATTGAAAAAGAAAAAATAATAAAATTTGCTGATTTTAAGAGAGTAATTGATTTTTTTATTAATACTGGTGGGATAGAAGAATTATCATTATCTGGTGGCGAACCGTTTTTGCATCCAGATTTAATAGAAATGGTAAATTATGCAAAACAAAAGAAAATAAAAACAGTAATTTTTACTAGTGGTGTAATGAGGCAGTCTGAAATAAGTGAAGAAGCTAAAAATTATTTAATGATGGAAATGAATAAAAAAATTAATGATGTTTTAAAAAATGAACCATGGAATGCATTTCTTATTGAAAAGATTATGAATCATTATATGCAGTATATTGATACAAAAAACTATACAAATATTTCAAAGTCAATATTAAATAATTTAAAAAATATTGGATTAGATAAGATTGTATTTGATTACCAAGCTTATAAGTTTGAAACTGATGAGTATCTAATGGGTAGAAATCAAGCTTCTAGGCAGGCATTGCTTGATTCATTATTAAATGCAAAGTTTACTAATCTAAATGTTGATGTACACTTTGTTCCAATGAAACCTAACTATAAAGAAATAAATGACATAATAGAAATGTTAGAAATTGCAGGAATAAAAAATTTAAGCATTTTAAACTTTGTTCCACAGGGAAGAGGAAAACTTAATAAAAATGAGTTACAATTGTCAAATTTGGAATTAAGCGAATTTTTTGAAATACTAAATAATTCTAAAAAGCATTATTCAGGAAGTATAAGAATTGGTATTCCACTTCAGAGTGAAGCTAATCATAAATGTAATGCAGGTTTAGAAAAAATTGATATAAAATTTGATGGTACTATACTACCTTGTCCAGCATTTAAAGATATAACTTTAGAAGAGTGCAAGAAATATAATGTAAAATTATACAATATATATGACGATATAAGTGAATTTTCTATTCCAGGCCGTGGAACTAGGAGTGAACCATTATGCAAAAAAATATATAATAAAAGGGAGAGGTAAAAAATGGATAATTTAAGAAAATTTTTAATTGAGGCAAAAAAACAAACATACGCAAATGAGAATATAGAGAAGGTTACTAGTTCTAGATTAAACTCAAATGATTATGAGTATAAAAATGATAATATGATTTATCATGATACATATTTTGGTGGAACCAGTTTTATTGGTGAAGAAGTGGTTTATATTGATTCTAAAATTTATTGGGCTATGAATTATTATGGTGTTACTATTAATCAAAATTTAGGAGAGGAAGCAATGGATAAAGCTTTAAGACCTGCGTTAATGATGGTTGGAAGTGATGACGTTATTCCTGTTAGAGGACCTAAGGAATTTATTAATGGTGAATATAGGTATGTTTTTAAAGTTGATGGAGATTTAAGTTATTTTAATGGAATAGAAACAGTTTATAAAGACAATGAAAAAATTTATGAATTAAGATGCAGCGGTGGGTTAATTAAATAAAAAATTTAAAATAAGTTTTTATAGAGGTGTTTTTATGAATAAAAATATAACTAATGATTTGATTAATAAATTTAGAAAAAAATATAATAATAAAGATAATAAAAAAATAGAATCTCAAATTAAAAATAATTCATTATATAAAGCTCTTATGGATTTAAAAATTTTTGAAGTTAATAAGAAAAAATTTACCATAGAGTTACCAAGTGTAAAAAGAGAAAATCAAGGTGAAAGTTTTAGGTGTTGGATATACGCAGGAATAAATTTTTTAAAGTATGATATTTCAAGAAAATTGAATTGTGATATTAATAGTATCAATTTATCATATAATTATATTTCTTTTTTTGACAAGTTGGAAAAATTTAATTCTATATATGAAACGATAATAGAAGAAAATAATCCGGATTTAGATAGTATTTTTAAGGTCGGAATAACTGAATGGGGATATTGGTCTTATTTTGTTGAGATTATTGAAAAATATGGAATTATGCCATATGACATTATGCCAGAAACAGTTAATAGCCTGAATTCTAAATTGTTACTTAGTATTTTAAACGAAAAATTAAAAAAAGATATTTTTTGTATATTAAAATATAAAAAAAGTAAAAATACAGATGAATTGATGATATTAAAAGAAGAAATGTTGTTTGAAGTGTATTCAATTTTATCCAAAATTATAGGTGAACCAAAACTTAGATTCAATTATATTTATAGAGACAATAAAGGCGATGTAAAAAAAATAACAAATATATCACCTATTCAGTTTAAAAACAAAATATTAGAATTAAATTTAAGGGATTATATAAGTGTAGCTAGTTTTGATACAAAGGACAAGAAATATTATAGAAAATATGAAAATCACTATTTTCAAAATATATATAAGAGTTCATATCCAAGTTACATAAATGTTCCAATTAATGAATTAAAAGAATTGGCAATAAAACAATTAAAGGATAATATTCCGGTTAGATTTAGTTCTGAAATTAGAAAGGATATTGATTTAGAAAACGGAATAATGGATTGTAGATTATACCAATATAATAAATTTTTTCAAATTATTTCACTTACTAGAAAAGAGTTACTAGAGTCAAAGGAAAGTTCTGCAACACATGCTATGATATTTACTGGAGTTAATTTGGAAAACGAAATACCAACACATTGGAAAGTTGAAGATACTAGAAATGTGTGTGAAAATTATAATGGTTCATATGTTATGAATGATAATTTTTTTGATAAATACGTATATGCTGTATATATAAATAAAAAGTATCTAAATCAAAAACAAAGGGAAGCGTGTGACAGTTCTCCAATTATGGTAAAAATTGATGATCCATTTTGATGCAAAATATAATTTTATATAAAAAATCTACATCAAAATTATATGTAGATTTTTAGTTTGTTTAGAATTTTATTTTTTTATAACAACATTCATTATTTTACTATTACAATATCTGCAAGTATAATCTATATTAACTGCACCAATAATAGAAGCACCACAGTTAGGACATTTGTCCTTAACAATCTTTTTAGAAAGGGCAACAAGTAATTTATCGTTATGCATTTCTAAAGTACAATTTTTAAGGTAGTGTCTTTTGATTGCAAGATTAATTTTTTTTACGTAATTTTTATTATAATTGGGAATATCATTTATATTTATAAGTGGTGTCTTACTTTTTGCAAAATAATTAGAACAAAGTGTAGCAATATTAATATTTTTTATTTTAAGTAATCTAAAAATAACAAATGGTGTTAATATACTTGAAACTAAAGTGCTATATATAAAGGAATCAAGAATATTAGCCTTTATTAGTTTATAAGAATAAAGATGATTATCTGGCGATAAAAGAATTTTTGTTTGATATGACTTATCAAAATAATGTGCAAGATTACTGATTGAAAACATAAACAAAATTATAATAATGAATAAATTAATACTAAATAAAAATATAAAAATTCCTTTTTTTAAACTAATATTTTTGCAAGTATAATGATTAGAATTATTAATTCCATTTTTGAAATCATTTGAAATACTATAAAATCTATTACCTGATATTACTTTTGCATTTAAGTCAGAACTGTTACAATAAGGACAAATTCCTGTAAAATATTCTTTTGCCTCTATTTGTGCATCACAACTTTTACAAATACATAAACATTTTTTGCTATTGAGTTCAATAACTGTCTTATTTTTAATTTTTGTTATTTTGAAATTACGCATTAACATTATTCTTAAAATAGTTATTTGTCTTTTTATAGTTTTTAAATTTTTACCAGTAACTTTAGCTAAAGTTTCAAAATTAATAATTCCATCTAAACTGTTTTCAAAATAGCTAGAATAGAAATTAGCATAATAAATTCTATTTTTAATTTTATAAACAATAATTAATAAAATAATACTTATTATTGTAAATTTAATACTGCTTGCCATACTTTTAGCTTGTAGGGCAGTATTAATGTCATCTTTATAATATACAAATTCTGAAACAATGTATGGAACACTAATAATTAAGTTGAACACTGAAAATATTATAAAAATAATATTAACTGTAATTAAGAAATTCCTATATTTTTTATTAATATACATAATAACACCACCAAAATAATATAATCAAATTATTTCATATTAACTTATGAAAGTCAATTATATGATATTTATATTTATTTATAAAAAAT
>CAKOYE010000002.1 GCA_934130485.1 uncultured Bacilli bacterium | reverse complement strand
TTTGATGACAAAAAGAAAACTGAATCAAATGATGAAGATTACATAGGTGGTATGGGACTTTCTATTTCAAAGAAATTAATTGACTTATTAAATGGATCAATTACTGCTGAAAGTAAAGTTAATGAAGGATCTATTTTTACAATTGTAATTGAGCAAAAAATCATAGATGAAAAAGCTATTGGTGATATTGATTTAATAAAGATTCAAAAAAGGAAAGCAAATAGTTTTGATGCAAGTGGTAAAAAAGTTTTAATTGTTGATGATAACAAATTAAATTTAAAAGTTGCAGAAAAACTATTAAAGCCTTATAAAGTTTTATGTACATTATTAACTAGTGGAAGAGAATGTATTAACGATATTGAATCAGGAAATAACTATGATTTAATTTTATTAGATCAAATGATGCCCGAGATGGATGGCGTTGAAACTTTAAATAAATTAAAAGAAAATAAAGATTTCAATACACCAGTAGTAGTATTAACTGCTGATGCAATAGTTGGTGTAAAAGAAAAATATTTAAGTTCTGGATTTAATGATTATTTATCAAAACCAATTGATGTTGAAGAATTAAATAAAATAATGAAAAAATATTTAGAAAAATAAAAGCTTAAAATTTAATAAGCTTTTTTTGTTAATAAATGTAAAATTTAATTATATTTATTTAGTTTGTGGTAAAATAATAATAGATAGGAGAGATGATATGATAAATTATGATTTTAAAGATAAAAATGTAATTGTAACTGGAGCAAGTATGGGACTTGGATACGCAATTGCTTTGGAATTTGTTAAAGCAAAAGCTAATGTTATAATTGCTGATATAAATATTGATGAAGCTTTGAAGGCAAAAGAAAAATTAGAAAGCTATGGAACAAAAGTTGAGGCTTATAAAATAGATGTTTCTAGGTATGATGAATTTGTTGATTTAACAAATTATGTTGTTAATAAATTTGGATCTATAGATATTCTAGTAAATAATGCAGGAATATTTATAGCAGAAATGTTTAACGATATGGACACGTCAAAAATGGATAAATTAATTAGTGTAAATTTAAATGGTACTGTATATGGATGCAGAGCAGTTTTACCAATTATGAAACAAAAACACTATGGTAAAGTTGTTAATATTTCAAGTATTGCTGCAAAATTAGGAGGTGTTGGCGCTGCAATTTATTCTGCAACTAAAGCTGGCGTATTAGAACTTACTGCTTGTTTAGCTCGTGAATATGCAAAGGATAATATTAATATAAACTGCGTATTACCTGGTATTATTAGGACACCATTATGGGAAAAAGCATTAGATGAAATGACTAATGGAGATGTTTCCAAAAAAGATTCTGTTTTTGCAAACTTTACAAAAGATATTCCAATGGGAAGACCACAGGAACCTGCTGATATAGCTAAGGCAGTTTTATTCTTGTGTAGTGAAGACGCAAACAATATTACTGCTCAAAATTTAGGAGTAGATGGTGGACATACTTATTAATTTTAAACAAACACTTTAGTTTGTTTTTCTTTTATTGTTTCATAGATTATGGTATAATTTTTTTAGATAATAAATAATTACTCTAATAAAAAAAATCAACTATGGAGGTAATAAAAGGTGAGATTAGGTATAGATATAGATAATGTAATATCAAACTTTAATGATACTTTATTAAATGAGTATTTATTACATGACAAAGAGTTAAGAAATACGGGTATTGTTAATAAACAAGCAAAATATATAAGAACTGGTATGTTTGATTGGACAGATGATGAAGACAAATTATTTTATAAAAATAATATAGAAAGAATAGCAAAGAAATTAGGTGTCATTGATGGTGCCAAAGAATATATAGATAAACTCCATAAAGATGGTCATTTTATTTTTATTATTACGGGAAGAGATAATGGAGAATATACAGATCCTTATAATATGACAAGGGAGTGGCTTGATAAAAATAATATTTATTATGATAATTTAATTTTAACAAATGCTTATGACAAACATGCAAAAACAGAAAAATGTTTAGAACATGGAATTGATATTATGATTGATGACTCAATTCAAACATGCAATGATTGTATTGAAAATGGAATTATTACTGTTTTAATGGATACACCTTATAATAAATCAGCAAATATAAAAAGAATTAAAAATTGGAAAGAATTTTATGAATATGTTTCAAATCATGAAAATAGTAAAATTAATGTAATATTAGATACTGATACTTATAATGAATGTGATGACCAATTTGCATTATCATATTTAATTAAATCTCAGAATAAATTTAATATAGAGGCAATTACAGTAGCACCATATTCTCACAAGACAAAAAACGTTTCAGTTAGTGATGGACAAACATTGAGCTATAACGAAATTTTGAAAATATGTAATTGGTTAAATTTTGATACAAATAATAAGGTATTTAAAGGTTCAATTGATTACATACAAAATGGTTATAATGAAAATAATGATGCAGTAAATAAAATTATAGATGTGGCTTTAAAAAAAGATAAAACTTATATATTAGCTATTGGTGCTATTACTAATATTGCGCTAGCTTTAAAAAAAGAACCTAAAATAATTGATAGACTAGAAATTATATGGTTAGGCGGAAATGAGATAGGATATAAAAATAATCTAGAATATAATTTTAGACAAGATATAGAAGCAGTTAAAATTCTATTTAATTCTAAGGTGAAATTAACTATATTACCTTGTAAGAACGTTGTATCTGAACTTAGAATAGATATAAATACTTTAAGAAATAATTTAAATAATAAGTCACAATTGTGCAATTATTTGATAGATAGATTTTATGATGATGGATATCATGGAATAAAAGAATCAAGAGTAATTTGGGATATATCAGTTATTGCATATATGATAAATAAAAATTGGTTTGATTCAAAAAAAATAAGCTGTCCCAATATAAATTCTGATGGTTCCTATGAATTAACAGAAAATCAGCATAGTATAACTTTTGTAACAGAGTTAGATAAAGATAAAATATATAGTGATTTATTTAATAAATTAGGCGTGAGGTGAATGATTATTATGAATTTATATGTAATTAGACATGGGCAAACAAATTGTAATAAGGAAAATAAATACAATGGAAAATTAAATGAAGATATTAATGAAATTGGAATACAACAAGCAAAATTAGTACAAGAAGATATAAAAAAACTAAATATTGATTTAATAATATGTTCACCATTATTGAGAGCAAAGCATACTTGTAATATTGTTAATGTAAACAATATACCAATAATTTTTGATAAAAGAATAGAAGAAAGAGATTGTGGAAAGTTAACAGGTGAAAAATTAGGAGAATTTTATTATACTGATTATTGGAATTATTACTCAAATAAAAGGATTGATGGATTAGAAACAATACAAGAATTATTTGATAGAGTAGCTAATTTTTTAGATGAAATAAAGGAAAAGTATAAAAATAAAAATATTTTACTTGTTACTCATGGTGGAGTTGCAAGGGGGATATATTTCTATTTTCATGAAATACCAGAAGATGGGATGTTAGAACCCTTTGGTTCAGATAATTGTGGAGTGAAGGAGTATAAATTATGAAATTAACAAGTTTAAAAGCAAAAGAAATATTAGAAAATATAAGAAAAACTGTACAAGATGATAGATGGATTGATCATTGTATATGTGTTGGAAATTGTGCCGGTGTTATTGCAAATGCATTGAATGAAAAAGGATATGATGTAGATGTTGATAAAGTAATATCATTTGGCTATATTCATGATATCGGTAAAAGTTTTAATGAACATGGAGATGTATTTCCTCATGCCATAAATGGTTATAACTATATAAAGAGTTTTGGATATGATGAAGAATATGCAGGAATTTGTATTAAGCATTCTTTTCTTAACAATGATATAGATTGTATAGCAAATAATAGAGATGAAACTGATAAATATAATCCACATTATGATTTTGTGAAAGGATATATAAAGAATGAATATAGTTTGGAAGAAAAAATAATAAATTTATGTGATTTGATGTGTACTACTAAAATATTAACTGTTGAAAAAAGAATGATAGATTTATTATTAAGACATGGTGTATTTGACAAAACACATTATCATATAGAACAAACTGTAAAATTAAAAAAATATTTTGACAACTTATTAAATTATAATATTTATGATTTGTTTCAAGAAATAAAAGAAAATTTATAAAAAATATGATATTATAATTTAATTATTATTAATAAAAAATGAATATAATGTTTAAATATTAAAATATAAAATATAAAAAATAATATAGAAATTAAAAACATTTAAAAGTGTAGATATATTTTTGTAAATTATGGGAAAAGGTGAATAATATATGAACAATGTAGTAAGCAAATTAAAATTATTAAATAAAACAGTAGCAACTATGGAATCTTGTACTGGTGGATATGTAGCAAGTTCTATAACTGATATAGAGGGCGCTAGTGACGTTTTAAAATTTAGCGCTATTACATATTCAAATGAATATAAAATAAAAATGGGAGTTAGTAGTGAGATAATTGATAAGTATTCTGTATATAGTAAAGAAGTAGCACGAGAAATGGCTTACAATATTTCTTTATATGCTAATAGTAATTATGGAATAGGTATTACTGGAAAAATAAATAGAATAGATAAAAATAATTTGAGTGGTGAAGATAATAAAGTTTTTTATTGCATTTATGATAAAGATAATGGTGTTTATTATGATTTTTCCTTTATTTGTGTAAAAGATACAAGAAATCAAAATAAAAAATATATAACTGATGATATAGTTAGCAATTTTATAAATATATTCGAATATTAATAAATGGTTATTAGATAACTATTTTTTTTAATAATAATTAAATTATTTCATATAATCACATTAGAAAGTTGGTGACTATATGAATAAAGTTAAAATTCCCAATTATTCCTTTTCAGAAGAAATGATTAACTCAATATCTCACGGAGTTGGAGGCATACTCTCTATAGTAGGATTAATTATTATGTTAATAAACGTTCAAAATAAGATTACATTCACATCATATTTTATTTATGGTATGTCATTAATACTTCTATATTTAATATCTTGTGTTTATCACGCTATTCCACCTTATTTAAAATTAAAAAAATTTTTTAGAGTAATTGATCATTGTAATGTTTTTTTACTAGAAGCAGGCACTTTTACCCCTATATGTTTATTATTAATTGGTGGAGTAGAAGGATTTATATATTTTGTTATAATTTGGCTTATAACTATTATTGGTATAATTCTAAATATTGTAAATGTAGATAAATATCAAATGTTTTCTTTATTTTTACACTTATTGATTGGTTGGTCGGTTGTTTTATTATTAAAAAAAATATTAATTATATTAGATATTAAAGGAATTATCTTTTTATTTGGTGGTGGAATTTTATATTCCATAGGAGCTTTTTTATATAAAATTGGTGCGACAAAAAAATATATGCATTCTGTTTTTCATTTCTTTTGTTTAGCTGGTTCATTATTTCATTTTTTTCTAATTTTTTTATATTGCAAATAAAAAAGACATAATATGCCTTTTTTATTTTTTATTCAACTGTAACAGCTTTTGCTAAATTTCTAGGTGTATCTATTTCTTCACCCTTTAATTTTGCAGTTTCATAAGCAATCATTTGAAGTGGTACAACAGTTAATAATGGTTGAAATAATTTATGAGTTTTTGGAATTACTATTTTCTTATATTTATTATAATTTTCATTTGATTTACTATAAATATTATCTAACTCATCAGTAATAATCATATAATTATCTGAACCTCTTGAACCAGTTTCTTCGATGTTACTTAAAGTTTTATCCGCTCTTCTTTCGTCTGTAATAACTCCTATAACAGGTGTTCCAGGTTCTATTAAAGAAATAGTACCGTGTTTTAATTCGCCAGCAGCATAAGCTTCACTATGAATATAAGAAATTTCTTTTAATTTTAAAGATCCTTCCATACATAATGCATAATCAATTCCACGTCCTATAAAGAATATATCATTTTTATCATAAAGTGTTTCAGCTATTTCTTTATATTGCTCACAATATTGTTGATTTAATAATTTATCAATTTGAACAGGTAATTCTTTTATTGATTTAAGTACATTTTTAATTTCTTCATTAGAAATATTATTTTTATGATTAGCAATGTTTAATGCGATTAAAGAAAGTAGGGCAATTTGTGCTGAATATGCTTTTGTAGTAGCAACTGCAATTTCAAGTCCTGAGTTTGTATATAATAAGAAATCTACATTTCTTGCTATAGTACTACCTTCTTTACTTATTATTCCAAGGGTATCTGCACCCTCATTTTTTGCTCTTTCAATTGCTTTTTTAGTATCAGCTGTTTCACCTGATTGTGATACACCAATAACTAATGTTTTGTTGTCAATAAAAACTTTTTCATCATATCTAAATTCACTGGCAATTTTAACCTCAACAGGAATGTCTGCAAATTCTTCAATCATATTTTTTCCAACTAATCCTGCGTGCATTGCACTACCACAAGCTACAATTACTATTTTGTTGTAATTTGAAAAATCAGGCATTTTTTCTAAAAGTGAGTCAATACCATTTTCAAAATATGGTGAAATAGTATTTCTTACTACATCAGGTTGTTCGTGAATTTCTTTTAGCATAATATGATCATACCCATTTTTACCTATAGCATAATCCTTTTTAGGAAATGTATGTTTTTCTTTTTCTATTTTTTCTCCATTTTTGTTAAAACATTCAACTTTATCTGCAGTTATTTTTGCAAAGTCGCCATTATTTAGTTCCATATATTTATTTGTATATTCAATAACAGCAGGAACATCTGATGCGATATAATTTTCGTTATCACCTAAGGCAATAATTAAAGGACTATCCATTCTTGCTGTATATAATGTTTCGTAATCATCATCACAAATAATTCCTAATGCATAAGCACCTTTTACTTGTTTTTCAAATTCAACAATAGTTTTATTCATATCATTTGTTTCATTATAAATTTTATTTAATAATGCAGCAGCTACTTCTGTATCAGTTGTTGAATTAAATTTAACACCCTCATTTATTAATTTTTCTTTTAGTTCAGCATAGTTTTCAATAATACCATTATGAACAATAGTAATTTTTCCTTGTTTATGAGGATGACTATTTGTCCTATTAGCAACTCCGTGAGTAGCCCATCTAGTATGTCCGATACCTAAATTTGAATCAGTAAATTCAATTAATTTTTCTAGATTAGCAATTTTTCCCTTTTCTTTAGTAATAACTAAATCATTATCTTTAACGAATGCGATTCCAGCTGAATCATATCCTCTATATTCTAATGATTTTAAACCATTTAATAAAACTTCTTGGGCTTTTTTATTTTTTCCTACGTACCCAACAATTCCACACATAAAAAAATCCTCCTATATATATGTTTTTTGTGTGTGATATAAAATTTGTTGTAATATTGATTTTACTTTTTGTTTATATCTAACGGTTACACTTCCGTAACAGCATCCGCCGAATAATCGATAACTGCTATCCTCGTCGACCAATAGGCCCTGGCGCTAATTAAATATTATTAAATTTCCCTCCCAAATAATAAATAACTTTATTTCATTATATAAAAAATATCGAAATTTGACAACAAAAATAATATTTTATCTTGAATTTTTTCATAAAATATTTGATAATATATTATATGATATATTAGGGGCGATAAAGTGGAAAAAAATGATGGAATAAAAATTGTTATAATTTCACTAATAAGTATTATTTGTTTAATTTTGATAATTTTTAATTATAAAAATAATGAAATAAATAAGGAAATAGAAAATGAACAATTAAAAGAGGAAAAAATTTCAAATATTAAAAGTCATTATAATAAGTATGTAAAAACTATATCAGAAACAGATTTATATGTGCTAGAAAATGATGAATATAAAAGTGTTGGTAAATTAGGTAATGTAGAACTAATTTTAGATGATATAGAAATAGATGAAAATAGTGAATATTTTAAAATAAATAACTTTGATTCTGATTATTATGTTTTATTTAATACAGTAACTCCTATAGATGAGCTTTCTACAAAGGGAGAAAAAGAAGAACGATATAAAAATTATATTCCATTTAATGAAAATGTTATTACTAAGGATGTAACAAAATTATATAAAGATGATAGTCTTGTTTATGAATTACCAGAATCTTTAAGCCTACCAATTATTATTAAAGATGATGATAAAATATATGTTGAATATCAAGATGCTTTATTCTATGTTTTAAAAAGTGAAATTGATTCTATTACCTATAACCATAATACCGATAAAACAAATATTGATGGAATTCCAACACTCGTTTATCATTTTGTTTATACTGAAGGAGTAGATCCTTGTGACCAAATAATATGTAATTCAACAACTCAAATTCAAAGTCATATTGATTATTTGAAAAGTGAAAATTATTTTACACCAACTATGAAGGAATTTGAAATGTATATTGATGGCAAATTGCAATTACCTAAAAGCGTTATGATAACAGTTGATGATGGATGGTATTCTGGAAATGCAAGAGATATATTCACTAACAATAAAATGAACGCTACTATTTTTGTTATTACTTCAATATATGATCCTAAACCTCTAGTTACAGATTATGTTGAGGTTCATTCTCACGGAGATAATTTGCATAAACAAGGGGTTTGTCCTGGTGGTCAAGGCGGGGGAATAAAATGTTTAGATAAAAGTGTTTTATTAGCAGACTTAAAAACTAGTAGTGAGAAAACTTTAAATTCTACAGTTTTCTGTTATCCATTTTATGAATATAATGACTATGCAATAAGCGTTTTAAAAGAGGCTGGATATACTATGGCGTTTGCTGGTGAATATGCTGGTGGACAATATAAAATGACAGTAGGAGCAGATAAATATAGAATTCCAAGATTTACACTTTTAAGTGATTCTTCTGTAAATTATTTAAAAACCATTTTAAATAAATAGTTTACACTAATTATGTGAAAAGAGGATTTTTTCTTCTTTTTTTTATATATTTTTGATATAATGATTTTTGATGATGAGGTGTTTAAATGAGAACTAAAAAAGCAATCCTTAATTTTATTTATGATGCTTTACCACAACTTATTATTTCATTATTAGGTTTTTTTAGGTTTAAGCTTATTTTAAGCAATATGGGAGAAGATGTTTTAGGTGTATATCAATTATTTGGTCAACTAATTGCTTATATAACATTTGTTGACTTTGGTCTTACAAGTGCAGTTTGTTATAGTTTATACTTGCCAATTGCAAAAAAAGACAATGATAAAATAAATGGTATCTTAAGTGGAGCAAAATATGTTTTTAATATTATTACAGTTATAATGTTTATTGTTGGTATTATACTTACATTAGGTATTGGATTTTTTATAAAGGAAACTAATTTATCTTTGATTTTTATTCAAATTTGTTTCTTTTTAATGGTTATTTCCAATATCATAACTTATTTTGTCGCAAGTCATACAATCTTATTTGATGCTGAACAAAATAAATATCAATATATTAAATATACCCAAGTTTTATTATTAATTAAAACAATATTAGAATTAGTATTTATAACAGTATTTAAAAATATTTTATCAATATTAATATTAGGAGTAGTAGCATCTATTATTCAAAATATTATAATAGTTAAAATATCTAGAAAAAAACATCCAGATTTAAAATTAAATGTAAAGAAAGATTTATGCTTTTGGCAAAAAACTAAAGAGTTGATACCTCACAAAGTAGGAACCCTTGTAGCTAATAATATAGATGTTGTTATAATTTCTAAATATATTGGTTTAGCGCAAGTAGTAACATATACTTCTTATATGTATATAATAAATACTCTAGTAACGATATTTTCTAAATTATCTACGGCAACATCGTCAGGAATTGGTAATTTGCTTGCAACAGAGCCTGAAAAAGCTTATGATAAATTTCTAGAGTATAACTCTTTTGTATTTTTTCTGGCTACTATAATTTGTGTTCCACTTTATTATGCGATTTCGTCGTTTGTATCAATTTTTTATGGTAGTAGTTATGTAGTTAATAATTTTACTTGTTTATTATTTATATTTTTAGTTTTTTATAATATTATTAGAACTATATTTAATATTTTTGTTAATGCTGCAGGTTTATTTAAAGAAACTATAATTTGTGTTTATATTGAAGTTTCTATAAATTTAGTTTTATCATTAATACTAATTAAATATTTAGGAATAACAGGAGTTATTTTAGCAACTTCTATTGCTTATGTTGTAAGTGAATATATATTAAAACCTAGCATTATAAACAAAAATGTATTTAAAAATAAAATATCTATATACTATAAGGATTGTTTTATATATTTTATAATAATTATCATAAATTTATGTTTAGTATATTTTGCTAAAAATATTTTAATTGTAAGCAATTTATTTAATTGGGTAATATTTAGTGGTATTATATTTGTTTGCAATTTACTAATAACATTTATATATTATAAATTAATCAAAAAATTGGATTTTTTAAATAGAATTATTCCAGTTAAATTGAAAGGAAAAATCAAATTATGAAAGATGTAAGTATTATTGTTCCTGTTTGGAATGTACAAGAATATCTAAGAAAATGTTTAGATAGTTTAGTAAATCAAACGTTTGATAACTATGAAATTTTAGTTATTAATGACGGAAGTCCTGATAATAGTGATTTAATTATTGAGGAGTACGCTAAAAAATATCCTGATTTAATAAAAAGTTTAAAGAAGGAAAATGGTGGACAAGCAAGTGCTAGAAATCTTGGTTTAAGTAAGGCTAATGGTGAATACATTTTGTTTGTTGATTCAGATGACTGGGTTGATAAAACGATTGTAGAAAAATTATATAATAGAGCTATTAATACTAATTCAGATATTGTCATTTGCAATGCCTATAGTGTTCAAAATGACAAAATATTACCTTATCAACTTTTTGGTAATTATTCAAAAGACTTAAAAAAGAATTATATTGTATCTTGCGAGGGAGCTTGTTGGGGACAACTAATAAAAAGAAGTATAATTGTTGATAATAATTTATACTTTTTAGAACATCATTTTTATGAAGATATTGCAGTAATTCCATCTCTTTGTCTATTTACAAGAAATATATCTTATTTGAATGAAAATTTATATTATTATTTAATTAGAAATGGTTCAACAATGAAGCAGGTTACTTACAATAAATCATTAGAAGATATATTTGATTCTCTTGAGTATCTTAGTAACATTTTTAAAAAGAACAAGGCATATAAAAAATATTATAACGAACTTGAATATATTTACATAGAACATTTACTTCACGCTGCTTCATTAAGGTTTTTTAAATTTGAAAAGTATGATGAACTTTCTAAGATTGTTAAAATAATGCGTGATGAATTTCCAAAATGGAAAGGTAATATTTATTATAAGAAGAAAGATTTAAAACATAAAATAGTGTGCAGTTTATTTTATAAGAAAAAATATAATATTTTAAAACTTATTTTAAAAGGATAGTGATATAGTGAAAAAAAATATTTTATTTGTTGTTGATGAAAAAAGAATGGGTGGAGTATCAGTTTTATTTGAAACTATTATTTCATTAATGGATATTAGCAATTATAATATCGATCTATTAGTTTTACATAATAATGGCGAAATGTTTAAAAATCTACCTAGTGGTATTAATATTATTTATGGTTCTTCTTATTTTGAAGCAATTGATTATACTATGAAGGAAATAATAAAGAAAAAAAGTATAAAATTGTTATTAAAGAAAATCAAGGTAGTATTAGATATGAAAACAGGTCATATTGAAAATGTCATAAAAAAAGAAAGAAAAAAAATATTAACAAAAAAATATGATGTTGAAATAGCTTTTAAAGATGGATTTACTGCCTTATTTACCGCTTTTGGTGATAGTAAAAGAAAAATTCACTGGTTACATTATGAATATAAAAAGACAAATCCTAATGGAAAATATGATAAATTATTCAAGAGAATTTTACCTACATTTGATAAAATTGTTGCAGTATCAGATAATGTAAAAAAATGCTTTAATGACATATATCACTTAGATGATAAAGTGATTGTTATTTATAATGTTGTTAACGGAGAAAAAATAATTGAATTATCAAAAGAAGAAAGTAACGTTTTACTAAATAGCAATGAATTAAACCTTGTTTCTGTTGGAAGACTTCATGAAATGAAGGGTTATGATAGACTAATTGACACAATTTACAAACTTAAAAGTGATGGAATATTTGATAATGTTAAGTTAAGAATATATGGTGATGGACCTCTTTTTGAAACATTAAATCAAAAAATTTCTGACTTAGAATTAACAAATGATATATTTTTAATGGGTAGTGTAATGAATCCTTACAAATACATAAAAAATTCTGATTTATTCATTTTATCATCTATTTATGAACCATTTGGTCTTGTTATAGTAGAATCACTTACCTTAGGTGTTCCTGTTCTTGCTACGTTAAATTCAGCTACAGATAAATTAATTTCAAACGATTATAATGGATTAATAGTTGAAAATAGTTTAGATGGATTATATTCAGGTTTAAAAAAAATAATTGAAAATAAGGAAATATTAAAAAAATATAAGAATAATTTAACTAATTATTTTTATGATAATAATGAGCAATTAAATAAAATTAAACAAATATTAGATTAGGTGATTTATGAAAAAAGTAGTAACAAATGATTTCATTATAAAGTTAACATTTATATTTTTATTAATTCAGCCAATACTTGATATAAAAGTATTTTATGATTATGAAATTTTAGGTGTTACAATTCCAACTATAATTAGACTTATATTTTTTGCTATATTATTTTTGTTATTTATTTTTAACAAAAAAAGACTTAAATTACCAATCATATATTTTGTTTTATTCTTTATATATTCTATCTTACATTTAATAAACGCTAATAACAATTATATAAATATTTTGGGAAAATATTCTATACCAAGTGAAGTTATTTATTTAATCAGATTAGCAATACCTATGATGTTTATTTTGTTTAGTTACAATTATAAAGTTGAATTTAATAAAATAAGCAAATTATTTTTTATTGTTGCACTTATAATATCTAGTATAATCACTGTTACAAACTTATTAGGTATCTCGTATCCTAGTTATTCACAAACACAATCTATAAACGGTAATTTTTTTGATTGGATGTTCTTATCTAAAATAGATAATGGTTACTATAACCTAGCAACTAAAGGATTATTTGGGTATGCTAATCCATTATCAGGATTAATGTGTCTTATTTTACCAATACTTTTATATAGTTTTTATAAAAAAAGTAATTTAAAGAAATTTTTAATAATTTATTTATTTCTTATTTCTATGTTAATAGTTGGAACTAGAATTTCTTCATATATGACAATAATTATATTAGTTGTTATGTTAATTATTTACCTAGTTTTATCTAGTTTATTTAAACTTAAAATAGATAACACAAAGACATTAACTTTGAATATCTTATTAATAATTTTATTAATACCATTTTTTATTAATGCACCTATAATGTTTTCTTCTGATAGAAAAACCTCAGAAAGTGAGGCTAATTATGCTACCGAAAATAAACTTTTAACTGTAGTTAATAATTACAGAGAAAAAATTGAAAAAGGAGTATCAAAAGAAGAGGAAGAAGAAATAAATAAATTTATTAAAGAAAATTATAAATATTTTTCCATTAATGATGATTTAGCACCTGATAAATATTTATATGAAGATTATTTAATATTTTGGATGAATTATTTTGAAGAATCATATAAAAATCAAAATAATACTCGTGATTTTGAATTATATTTATATAAACATATATATGAACATAATAATAACAAATTAGATATGATTTTAGGATATGGATATTCACAAAATTTTAATGATGGTGTTGTCTTAGAAAGAGATTTTGTATATCATTTTTATACTTTAGGAATATTTGGATTAATCTTATTTATTATTCCTTATTACGCTATTTTAATTTATTCAATTATAAAAGTTTTAACTAATTTAAAAGAAAAATTAACTCTAGAAAATGTAACCTATATATTGACAATTGGAATATTAGTTTCTATTGCAATTATAGGTGGTAATATATTTGATTTCTTTGGTGTAAATATTTTTCTAAGTTTTATATGTGGTCAATTACTTTATAATATGAATGCAAAAAAAGATTGGGATGTGGTTTATTTGAATAAATGTGATAATATTGCAGTAAGTGTTGTAGTTCCTGTTTATAATGTAGAAAAATATATAGATAAATGTTTAAATAGTTTGGTAAATCAAACTTTAAAAAACATTGAAATTATTGTAGTAAATGATGGAAGCCCTGATAATAGTAGTAAAATTATTGAAAAATACGAAACTAAATATCCAAACTTAATAAAAAGTTATGTTAAAGAAAATGGTGGATTAAGTGATGCCAGAAACTTTGGAATTGAAAAATGTAGTGGTGAATATATAGCTTTTTTAGATAGTGATGATTATGTAAATTATGATATGTATGAGAAACTATATAAGAAAGCAGTGAGCAAAAATTTTGATGTTGTAGTTTGCGATACACTATATGATTATGAAACAAAAAAGAAATTTTGTTCTTCTAAAATAAATGAAGATTTATTTAAAAAGGAAGACATAAAAAAAATGATGGTAGATTTTTATCCAGCTGTATGGAATAAAATTTATAAAAAAAGTTTGTTTGATAATGGAATAAGATTTAAAAAAGGAATTTGGTTTGAAGATGTTGAATTTATATATCGTTTAATACCAAGTATTAAAAGTGTTGGTGTAGTTAATGAAGCGCTAATTAATTATGTTCAAAGAGAAGGCGCAATTACAAAAACATTTGATAAAAGAGTATATGATTATATAACTGATTGGAATTCAATTATCGATTATTATAAATCAAATAATCTGTTTGATGAATATAGAGATGAACTTGAATATTCTTGTACCAGATATTTATTTGCAACTTTTGTTAAGAGTTTATCTAAAATGAATGATAATGATGAATTTGAAAGAGGAGTTAACTTAGCAATTTCTAAAGTTAGTGAAAATTTTCCGAATTACAAAAAAAATAAGTATTTAAAAAAAATTACTTTAAAGAATATATATTTAAGAAATTTCAGTTTAAAATTTGCAAATGTATTTTTTAAAACTAAAAATAAATAAAAAGCAAAAATTTGCTTTTTTTTATAGTATAATAGAATATACATAAAGGCTTAATTTATGATAAAATATAACTAATTAAAAGGAATGATATTTTTATGAAGTATATAATTCAAAACAACAATTCCAATTATGGAGAAGAAATTAAAAAAATTATAAATCAAAATAAAGAAAAAATATTTAATTTTTTTAATGCAAAAGAAACTGATTTACAATGCACTATATACATATATGATAGTATTGAATCTTTAATAGATGGATTAAAAAATAGGGGATTTAAAGATTTTCCTGATTATATGTGTGCTTGTTTTAAAGATGAGGACAATTCTTTAAATTTTTTTGAACCAAAAGATAATCCTAGCCTACAAGAATGGTCTAAAGAAGAATATAAAAATGTTATTTATCATGAATTAATACACGCTGTACAATATAATTTATTTGGATATTTACCAGAATGGCTAAGTGAAGGTATTGCAAAATATTTAGATGGTACATATTCTAAAGGTGTTAAATGTCTGTTAGATAACTATATAAATAATAATCCAATTCCCAGTCAAAGTGAAATCGAAAATGAATTTGGTATGCATAGTTATGATAGTTACGATTATGCATATTTAATGGTTAACTATTTAATTGAAACATTAGGTAAAAACAACTTTATTGTATTATTAAGAGAAAAAATAGAACTAAAAGTTATTAAAGAAAATTTATTAAATAAATCTATAAATTATTATAATTATAAATATGGAATAAAAAGTGATTTAGTTGAAGAAAACACAAATAACTATAGTAGAAAATAATCTTATTAATAATAAATATTAAAAAAATACAAATTTTTGAGAATTAACAAATTAAAAGCAAAATACCTTGGTAATTTAAATTAATTTTTTTATTAAAATTGTGGTATAATAAAAGAAATTATTAAGGAGATTTTTTATGAAAAAAATAGAAGATATTGATTATAAAAGTATTAATGTATCTGGATCTTTATATTTAGTTGAATCTAATGAATCAAATGGGTTTAATTTTCCATATACTTTATTTATTCCTAGTAATATAGATAGTAGTACAATTTTAATAGTTGAGGGAGCAAATGCTAACAAATCAAGTAACACAATTAAGGAAGGTGTTGAAGATGTAATTGAAGCATGCATGAATAGAAAAATTATTGATTTTAATAATGAAACCAATTTTCCTATTTTGACACCTTGCTTTCCAAGAATTTATGACGAAGAATTAGGTGGAATTTATACACATATGTTGACTTCTAAATCACTAGAATATAATAAATATGGATTAAAAAGAATCGATTTACAATTAATGAGTATGATAGATGATTGTAAATCAAAATTAAAAGAATTAGGATGCATTGTCGATGAAAAAATAATTATAGATGGTTTTTCTGCTTCTGCAAAATTTGCAAATAGATTTTCAATTTTACATCCAGAAATTGTTAGATTAATAATATCAGGTGCATGCAGTGGGACTGGTATTTTACCTTTAAAAGAAATAAATGGGGAAAAACTTCTTTATCCTATAGGTTGTGGAAATGTTGATGAAATTACTAATGAAAAAATAGAAGAATTTAAGAAAATCAAGCAATTTTATTATATGGGATTACAAGATATAAATGATCCTTTATATCAAGAAGATAAAGTATGTGATTCACCATTTTTAAAACCAGAGGAAACTGAACAATTATATAAATTTATTGGAAAGAAAATGATTCCGGATAGATGGGAAAAATTTCAATTAATTTATAATCAAGAGGGCGTTAATGCATTTTTTGAATCATATAAAGAATTTGGTCATAATCCAACTCCTGCTAATGATAAAGTAAAACAACTTCTTAAAGAGGAAAAAGAAAAATTAAAATCAAGAAGTATTTAATATAAAAAAATAAGATTTGTCAACTATAAATTTTTATGGTATTATAGACACACTAAAAAGACACGAAATTATCAATTTTTTAAAAAATTTGATAATAATGTGTTATTTAGTATATACTATAGTAGTAATCAAGTGGTGTTGATTACTAATTATCTAATTGTTTGCACAAAGCTAATATTTGACGTAGAAGTTTAGTGTGCAAGCAATGATTGCGGCGTAATGATGTTTACCTTCATTACGTTTTTTTCTGTAATAAATTTCAATATCATTTTCAATATGACATTTAGAAGATAATCTAACAATATTTAAGAAACTGATAAATAATAATTTTCTCATATATTTATTTCCAAATTTTGATATTGAACCGTGAATATCAATTGATTTACCTGATTGTTTAATTGAAGGATTGAGTCCACAGTAAGCAGTTGTTTCTTTAATGTTATTAAATCTATTTATATCAACAAGTTCATCATTTTTTGATACAGATGGATAAGATAATTTGGCTATTTCTTTAATTAAAGTAGCTTTTCTTCTCCAATACCTAAAGTTATTATTTTTAAAATAGTTTTGTAAGCAATCTATTCTTGTATTAGAAATTATATTTGCATGTGGATAATTGCTTATAAAAGATAAAGCATTTATTGTATAAACTTTAAAATTATTTTCTAAAAAGAATCTTTCTATAGGTTTATGATATATGCCTGTTGATTCTATTATTACAGAAATATTTTCTAATTTTAGATTATTAATTCTATTAAGTAAATTAGAAAAATCATTAATAGAATGATTAATTTCATATGGATTAATTAGAACTTCACCACTAGAACTAATTAAAGTTACCATACTTTTACCTTTAGCTACATCTATAGCTAAAAGCATACTTCTTTTCAAACGATTGAATTCTTTTGTACTTCATATTTTCTCATCACGCATGTTATATAGGACTAAATCCTCACATTCTAAAACTAGAACAATAAAAAAAAGAGCTAAGCCGTCATAAAAATGGATCTTATAACCCCTGGTATAATCTGCATAAACTCAATCGTGAATTTTACATTCATTTTATAAAATGAATGTAAAAATATTATATAGTAAATGAAGAAATAATCAAATTTCTTAAATCTAATTCATTTACTAATCAGTATTATACGTGATATAATAATGGTATATAAATGTTGGAGGTATACTATGATAAAAACACCACAGAAATTGTTGGAATTTATGAGTCAGTTTGAATATTCATGGATGGATAAACAAGGTGATTTTCATGAAGAATTCACAGAAGATATGTATGAAAACTATTCCCTAATGTCACCAGGAGAAGTATTAAAGTATAAAAAAGGAATTTGTGTTGACCAATCCGAATTTGAAAGAGATTGGTTTTCTAAAAATAATTATGAACATAAAGTAATGGTGATACAAATAGAAAGAGAAGATTCTGCACCTGGACACCAATTCTTAATTTATAAAGAAAATGATAAATATTATTGGTTTGAAAACGCTTGGTATGATGAAAGAGGAATTCATGAATATAATACATATGAAGAATTAATAGAAGACATTAAACATAAATTTATTGTTCAAAATGATATAACAGAACAAGAACTAAATAAAATAGAAATATTTGAACAAATCAAATATCCATATCATATTAGTTATGAAGAAATGGATAAATATAGATATAAAAAAGAATTAGAAAAAATACTTTCAATTATTGAGGAAAAACATATAGATATGTACTTTAATATAACAAAAGAAGAATTAAATAATTATGTTGAAGAATTATTAGCTAAATACGAATTAAAAGATAAATATGACTTATATTATATTGTAAATGTAATTGTAAAGAAAATATTTGGAAGATTTGACTCACATACATATTTAATATGGAATGATGCTGATTTTAATTTACCAATCAGATTAAAATATATAGATAATAAATTATATATCATAAGAACAGATGAAGATAATAGAGATTTATTATATGGTCAAATATTAAAAATTAATAATATTGAAATAGAAAAATTGATTGAGGAAATTAAAAATATGACTGCATACTCAACAGACGGCTTTTTACAAATTAAAATAGAAACAATACTATATAATGGAGTAAAACTAAAATCATTACCATCAATAGATAGTAATATAAGCGAGTTTGAATATGAAATATTAATTGATAATCATATAATAAAAAGAAAATTAAAAAAACAAAATAAAGATCTAATAGATATAAATAAAATGAAAAGAAATTATTCATATGAAGTAATGGATAATGCAATATACATAGTATATAATTCATGTAGTGAAGAGTACGTTGGTCAAATGTTAGACTTAGTTAATGAAATAAAACAAATATCGGAAGAAAAAAATATTGATAATTTTGTTATTGATTTAAGAGGAAATATGGGTGGAAATGCAGATTATATAAAACCATTAATAGAATTCTTAAAAGGTAAAAAAATAGTAACATTAACTAATAACTATATATTCTCAGGAGGAAGATGGGCACTTATTGACTTGAAAAATATAGGAAGTATTTTTATAGGAACTGAAATAGGGACAACTTTAAATTGTTTTGGAAATGTATCAAGACAAACAATATCTAAATATATACTACCAGTAGCACATAAATACTTTTATTATGATGAAGAAACAAAAGCAATGAGTCAAGTAAAAGAAAAAGAAGAATTTATTAAGTTCAAAAATAATCCCGAAAACCAAATTTATTTTGAACCACAAATATTTAAACCAGATTACTATGTTGAAAATAGTATAGAAGATTATAAGAACGAATATGATAGACAACTTGATTCAGCATTACTATTTTTAAACACAAGAATGAAAGATGATAGAAAAGAACAATTTCTTAAAATTAAAACACCAGAAGAATTGATGGAGTTTTTAGATAAAAATATTTCTTACGGTTGGGTAGATAAAACCGGAAAAAAATATATTAATACTTTAAATCATGTTAGAGAAAATTATAGGACAAGTACTATAGAAGAAATATTTGAGACAGGACTTGTAACATGTGCTGAGGATGCTAAACTAATTAAATTTTGTCTTGATAGGCTTGGATATGAAACTAAATTATATTGCCATAGAGCATATGAAACAGAAGAAAATTTTGATCAAACTGTAAAGATGCATTGTTTTGTTCTATTTAAGAAAGATGGTTATTGGTATCATTTTGAACATTCTATGACACCAATCAAAGGTATCCATAAATATGATTCTATCGAAGAAGCATTAAATTGGATAACAAGTAAATGGAATAAAAATGAAAGACAGCTTACTGAAATTGATGATATACCTAATCATTTAACTTTTAAAGAATTAAATGAATATGTAAATCAATTTGATATAAAAGAATTAAATAAAACTAATTTAAGATAGTATATGTAGGTGATAAAAATGAATTATGAAATATTAATTAATAAAGAAAATCCTATAGATATAAAATATTTAAAAGAAGTTATTGAACCATCTTTAGTAGAAATAGAATTTACTCGTGATAATGATGATATATTTGAGAGTCATAATATCGTGGATAAAAGAATTTTTTTAGAAAAAGAAACAGCTAAATCTTGGTATCAACTAAAACAGTTTTTAGTAAATCAAGGTATAGAATTTGATATATGTTCAGGATTTTTATCATTAGAAAATCAACAATATAAATATAATTCATTTCTAAAAAGAAATGGTTTAGAATTAACAAAAAGAAGAATGTGTCTTCCAGGATACTCAGAACATCATACAGGACTTGCTATAGATTGTGATTATTTTAAAAATGATGATTGGGCAGGTATTTGTAGCGATGATAATCCTGAAACAAAATATATTCATAGTATTCTTCATAATTTTGGATTTATATTAAGATACCCAAAACATAAGCAAGAAGTTACAGGAATGCAATATGAACCATGGCATATTAGATATGTTGGAAAAGAGATGGCGAGAAAATTATATGAGGAAGATTTAACTCTTGAAGAATACTATAAAAAAAGAAAAATAAAATAGGATGTGTGTTATAGATGAGAAAAGAACTAGATAATTTTATTATAGAAAGTGATATAGAACTTGATTATTTTGACGAAGTTGTTAATCATATTAAAGAAAATGAAAAGAGAATATTAGATTTTTTTAAACTAGATAAACTCCCAAATAAAGTTAAAATAATGATTCTTAGTTATGAACATTTTAAAGAATTTGTAGTTTCGAAGTATGGTGAAATACAGGATTATGTTTCAGGAGATTCTGATTCAAAGACAAATACAATTAGAATACTAAATGTAGCAGATCAAATGAGATATACAACTCATAAAAATGCTAGTGTTGAAAGAATAAAAGGAACAGTACTTCATGAAATTGTTCATCAATGTCATCATCTATATCATAATGATTATAGGCAGACAACATGGTTTGCTGAAGGACTTGCAACAAATATTTCAAATCAAGATTATGAACTTAAAAATCTTGATGAATGTGATTTTGACAAATTACGAACTGATTTTAGGCATTACAAAGGTAATTATAATTATTCATATGCACTTGGGAATTATATTTTAAACAACTATTCAGATGAAGAGATTACTATGCTATATAAGAATCCTGATTATTTAAGAGAAAGATCAGAAAAAATATTTGAAGAAGCAAAAGTTTGGGTAAAGGAACAATTAATAATAAAATAATTTAGAAAGGAAAAATATGACACCAATAGAAACAGAAAGATTAATAATTAAACATGGAGAAATTGAAGACTATGTAAAAGTCCATGAATTTGATTTCAATTATTTAGAAGATATAGATGGTAACTTTAAATATGTAAAAAGAGATCCAGATGAAGTAAGAAGTTGGTTTGCTAATGATTCTAGTATGGAAGAACATTATAAAAGATTAGAAAAAGATAAAAGCTATGAATTTATTATATATTTAAAAGATACACTAGAACCAATTGGAGATATAGGATTTGATAGATATAATGAAGAACTAAATTGTTTAGAAATATCATGTTATATACATCCAAATTACTGGGGAAATGGATACGTAAAAGAAGCACTTATAAGTGCGATGGAATATATTTATTCGTTAGGTTTTGACAATATTATATATGGATATTATGAAGGAAATATCAAATCAAAAAGAAATTGTGAAAAACTAGGATTTAAGCCATACGAACATATAAAAGTTAGAAATTTTCTAGGTAACGAAAGTATAGAATATAGAAATATAATGTCAAAAGATGATTATTATAAATTATATAAAAGTAAAGTGAAATAAAAGCATTAAACGGATTATTAGGAGAAAAAGTATGATAAAAGATAAATATGTGTGTGAAGAAGGAAAATGGATAACATATACAAATGAAAGTGATTTGAAAAAACTGCTTGAAAGTTTATTTGAACATAATTCGTTCTGGGCAATAGAAAATAGTTCATTTATAAAAAATCATGGATTAAATAAAGAAAAAATATATATTTATTATACTAAGGATAGAGATAATAGATATACATGTCCAAGAATATCAATTCTAACTAAAAATGGTGAAATATCTAGAATTTCAGGTGCAGCACCTTATGGAAATATAGAATCAGAAATGGAAATGATATTAGAGAAAAAAATCGATGAATTTCCATATAACGAAGAATATAAAAAAATAATAAGGGAACTACAGAATTTCACTAAAATTTATTCTAAATGGACTAACAAAGAGGATTTAAATAAAAACGATTTAAAATTCTTGTACGAATTAGAGCATAAAATAAATTTTATAGGATATAAAAATGATGATAGAATAAATGAGATTATTAATACTAGAGATATAAAAAAGGATTTATCAAAAATATTTGATTGCGATATTGAACAAATCTCTTTAACAAGAGAAGAGGCTTTAAAAGGTGATATTATTGCACATTTTGGTAATCTGGATTTAAGCGATTTAGATGATATTACTGATATAAAACTTCCTAAATATATATTAGGAAATCTTTATTTAAGTAATTTAAAAAGCTTTAAAAATAACATCCTTCCATCTTATGTATTATGTGACATTGATTTAGGAAATATTAAAAGCGCTGAGAATATTATTTTTCCAGAGTATGTAGGTGGAAGTCTTTATTTAAATAGCATGGAAAGTTTTAAAAATATAAAGTTACCTACTGTTGTAGGTAGGTATCTTAGCTTGGATAGTATTACTAGTCTTAAGGAAACAAAACTTCCAAAATCCATAGGTGTAACACTTAGTTTGACAGAATTAAAATCATTAGAGGATGTAGAACTTCCGAAATTTATTGGAGCAAACATTAGGATAAATAATCTTACTGAAATGAAAAATGTTACTTTTCCTAGAAAAATTGAGGGAACACTTTCGGCAATTAATTTAAATATAGTGGAAAATACTATTTTTCCGGATAGCATAGGTGAAGATTTATTATTGAACTCTTTAACAACTATAAAAAATGTAACATTTCCAAAATATATAAATGGTACACTAGAATTAGGTAATGTTATTAAATCAGAAAAAGTGATAATTCCTGATGAACTCGAGTGTAATGTAAAAGTTATAAGTAATATTAGTGAATTAAGAAATAAGCTGGATTAGTATTGAAGAACATTTAAAAATAAATACTATTTATGACACGATACATTTTTATTTAATGTAAGTTTTAGAAAGGTAATAAATATATATGTGTGATAAAATGCAAAATCAAGAAAAGATAATAGAACTTATAAATACAATAGAAGAATTATTTGATTATTTTGATATTGATGATGTTATCATGTCAGAGGATTATGATAATAATTTGGGCATATTTAGTAATAGACTAAATGAGATATTTAAGGATGGATTAAACAATGAATTATTAGAAATGATTTCAAAAATAGATAAAACTGAAATATTTTATATAGAACAAGTAGAAGAATATAAAAATAATAAGATAAGAAAACAAATGGTTGAATACCTAGATAATACTCCATTATATTTTGATTATGAATTAGTTAAACAACATATAAAAGATAATTATAAACTAGTTAAATATATAAAGGATAAAGATAAGCAGTTAGAATTATTAAATCTAAATGAAAAAGTGATATTACTTATGGATGTAAAATATTTAACAGAAGAATTAGTGTTAAATCAAATGAAGAAAAATAATTTAGTAACTGAAATATTTCTGGGTATGCATAATAAAAATAATAATCTATATCAAACATCTACTTTTTATCGAAATAACAAAGAAATCAATAATTTATTGTATGAACAATCTAGAGATTATCTTGAAAAAGATATTTATAAATATATAAATGCATCAGATTTAGTAAAAAATAATATAGATATCGCAAAATTAATATTAAATAATGATTCAAAATTTATACATTATATTGGTAAGGATATAAGAGATAAATTTAATTAAGTTATAGATTGGGGCGATTAGATGAATTTTATTATTGAAAACAGTAAATCTGATTATAAAGATATTATTTTAAAAATTATAAATGATAGAAAAAAAGAAATATTTAATTTTTTTAATGCAAAAGAAACTGATTTACAATGCACTATATACATATATGATAGTATTGAATCTTTAATAGATGGATTAAAAAATAGGGGATTTAAAGATTTTCCTGATTATATGTGTGCTTGTTTTAAAGATGAGGACAATTCTTTAAATTTTTTTGAACCAAAAGATAATCCTAGCCTACAAGAATGGTCTAAAGAAGAATATAAAAATGTTATTTATCATGAATTAATACACGCTGTACAATATAATTTATTTGGATATTTACCAGAATGGCTAAGTGAAGGTATTGCAAAATATTTAGATGGTACATATTCTAAAGGTGTTAAATGTCTGTTAGATAACTATATAAATAATAATCCAATTCCCAGTCAAAGTGAAATCGAAAATGAATTTGGTATGCATAGTTATGATAGTTACGATTATGCATATTTAATGGTTAACTATTTAATTGAAACATTAGGTAAAAACAACTTTATTGTATTATTAAGAGAAAAAATAGAACTAAAAGTTATTAAAGAAAATTTATTAAATAAATCTATAAATTATTATAATTATAAATATGGAATAAAAAGTGATTTAGTTGAAGAAAACACAAATAACTATAGTAGAAAATAATCTTATTAATAATAAATATTAAAAAAATACAAATTTTTGAGAATTAACAAATTAAAAGCAAAATACCTTGGTAATTTAAATTAATTTTTTTATTAAAATTGTGGTATAATAAAAGAAATTATTAAGGAGATTTTTTATGAAAAAAATAGAAGATATTGATTATAAAAGTATTAATGTATCTGGATCTTTATATTTAGTTGAATCTAATGAATCAAATGGGTTTAATTTTCCATATACTTTATTTATTCCTAGTAATATAGATAGTAGTACAATTTTAATAGTTGAGGGAGCAAATGCTAACAAATCAAGTAACACAATTAAGGAAGGTGTTGAAGATGTAATTGAAGCATGCATGAATAGAAAAATTATTGATTTTAATAATGAAACCAATTTTCCTATTTTGACACCTTGCTTTCCAAGAATTTATGACGAAGAATTAGGTGGAATTTATACACATATGTTGACTTCTAAATCACTAGAATATAATAAATATGGATTAAAAAGAATCGATTTACAATTAATGAGTATGATAGATGATTGTAAATCAAAATTAAAAGAATTAGGATGCATTGTCGATGAAAAAATAATTATAGATGGTTTTTCTGCTTCTGCAAAATTTGCAAATAGATTTTCAATTTTACATCCAGAAATTGTTAGATTAATAATATCAGGTGCATGCAGTGGGACTGGTATTTTACCTTTAAAAGAAATAAATGGGGAAAAACTTCTTTATCCTATAGGTTGTGGAAATGTTGATGAAATTACTAATGAAAAAATAGAAGAATTTAAGAAAATCAAGCAATTTTATTATATGGGATTACAAGATATAAATGATCCTTTATATCAAGAAGATAAAGTATGTGATTCACCATTTTTAAAACCAGAGGAAACTGAACAATTATATAAATTTATTGGAAAGAAAATGATTCCGGATAGATGGGAAAAATTTCAATTAATTTATAATCAAGAGGGCGTTAATGCATTTTTTGAATCATATAAAGAATTTGGTCATAATCCAACTCCTGCTAATGATAAAGTAAAACAACTTCTTAAAGAGGAAAAAGAAAAATTAAAATCAAGAAGTATTTAATATAAAAAAATAAGATTTGTCAACTATAAATTTTTATGGTATTATAGACACACTAAAAAGACACGAAATTATCAATTTTTTAAAAAATTTGATAATAATGTGTTATTTAGTATATACTATAGTAGTAATCAAGTGGTGTTGATTACTAATTATCTAATTGTTTGCACAAAGCTAATATTTGACGTAGAAGTTTAGTGTGCAAGCAATGATTGCGGCGTAATGATGTTTACCTTCATTACGTTTTTTTCTGTAATAAATTTCAATATCATTTTCAATATGACATTTAGAAGATAATCTAACAATATTTAAGAAACTGATAAATAATAATTTTCTCATATATTTATTTCCAAATTTTGATATTGAACCGTGAATATCAATTGATTTACCTGATTGTTTAATTGAAGGATTGAGTCCACAGTAAGCAGTTGTTTCTTTAATGTTATTAAATCTATTTATATCAACAAGTTCATCATTTTTTGATACAGATGGATAAGATAATTTGGCTATTTCTTTAATTAAAGTAGCTTTTCTTCTCCAATACCTAAAGTTATTATTTTTAAAATAGTTTTGTAAGCAATCTATTCTTGTATTAGAAATTATATTTGCATGTGGATAATTGCTTATAAAAGATAAAGCATTTATTGTATAAACTTTAAAATTATTTTCTAAAAAGAATCTTTCTATAGGTTTATGATATATGCCTGTTGATTCTATTATTACAGAAATATTTTCTAATTTTAGATTATTAATTCTATTAAGTAAATTAGAAAAATCATTAATAGAATGATTAATTTCATATGGATTAATTAGAACTTCACCACTAGAACTAATTAAAGTTACCATACTTTTACCTTTAGCTACATCTATAGCTAAAAGCATACTTCCTCTCACACGATTGAACCCTTTTGTACTTCATATTTTCTCATCACGCTTGTTATATAGGACTAAATCCTCACATTCTAAAACTAGAACAATAAAAAGAAAAGAGCTAAGCCGTCATAAAAATGGATCTTATAACCCCTGGTATAATCTGCCTAAACTCAATCGTGAATTTTACATTCATTTTATAAAATGAATGTAAAATTATTATATAGTAAATGAAGAAATAATCAAATTTCTTAAATCTAATTCATTTACTAATCAGTATTATACGTGTTATAATTTATATGGTGGTATAATGAAAGAACGTAATTTTAATTTAGACTTAATTCGCTTTGCAGCTATATTTAGCGTTATTGCAATTCATTTTATTAGAAATATAGGCTTTTATGCAGTAAATATAACTGGATTTAGTTTATCGCTTGCAGTTTTTTTTAGAACTGTACTTGAGATATGTGTGCCTTTATTTTTACTTTTAACTGGTTATTTGATGAATAAGAAACAGTTATCAAAAAAATATTATTTAGGAATTGTTAAAGTTGTATTTGTATTTTTTAGTGCTAAAATAGTTTATTTATTGGTTGATCATTTTTATTTTCATGAAATAGATAGTTTTGCAACTATTTTAAGACATATTTTTAGTTATAGTGATCTTGTTTATTATAATGATTATTCTTGGTATGTAAATATGTATTTTGGACTATTTCTTTTGATACCTTTTTTTAACTTAATATATCATAATTTAAAATCCAAAAAAGAAAAACAAGTTTTAATTTTAACATTATTATTTTTAACATCTCTTTCTTCTTTAAATATAAAACATATTACAATTATTCCTGATTGGTGGGGACCAGTTTATCCTATTACTTATTATTTTATAGGTGCATATTTATCTGAATATAAAATAAATATTAAAAATTCATATTTAGTAATAGCGTTTATTTTACTTAATTTAATTAGCTCAATTTTCTATATTTTCATAAGTTATGATAAGATTTTTGTAACTAGAGATTTTAATGACTATAGGGGACCGGTTACATTTATTTGTTCAGTTTTATTCTTTGTTATAGTACTTAACTTAAATACTAAAAAAGTACCAACAAAAATAAAAAAATTTGTAATTAAAACGTCTGAAATATCCTTTGGAATGTATTTATTTTCATTTATAGTTGATAAAGTATTTTATGATAAATTTAATAGTATTTTTTCTACGTTTGATGAAAAATTTGTTTATGGCATTATAGTTGTTCCACTTATTTTTATGCTTTCTTTTTTCCTATCTTATCTCATAGATATAATTTATACAAAATTTATAAACCCTTTAATAAAAAGGAATTAATATATTTCTTTACTATATTATGAATTTATTGTATAATTATTGTAGTATTAGGTAGGTGACTATATGAAAAAAATCACTTTTATTACTTTACATTTAGGTTATGGAGGAGTTGAAAATGCTCTAACAACATTATCTAATAGTTTAACTAACAATTATGAAGTTGAAATTGTATCTGTTTATAAAAGAACTGATTCACCAGTTTTTAAATTGGATAAAAATATTAAATTAACATATTTAATCAATCACGCAGATATGAAATTTAGACACGAAAAAAATCCAATTAAAAAATTATTTTATAAAATATATGATACTATAATTGAGAAAAAATTAGTAAAAAAACATATGAAGAAATGTGATAGTGATATTATTATTTCTACAAATTTAAAATATAATAATTCTATGAATAAGTTTTGTACTAAAAATATTACTAAGATATTTTGGGAACATACTGATCCTGAAAGTAATAAAAAATATATAAAAAATGTTATAAAATCCGTTAAAAATCTAGATTATTTTGTATTAGTTTCTAAATATTTACAGGAATTTTATTTAGAAAAAATTCATAATAATAAGTGTAGATGTATATATATTCCAAATGCCCTAGAAAGTATTCCTGATAGTACCCTTAAAAAGGATAACAAAAGTATTGTTACAATTGGTAAACTTTCTAAAGAAAAAGGATATGTAGATTTAATTGAAATTTTTAAATATGTAAGTTTAAAATGTCCTGATTGGCAATTAAATGTTATTGGAGATGGGATTGAAAGAGATAATATCTTAGATAGAATAAAAGTATATAAGTTAGAAAATAATGTTATTTTACACGGATTTAAAGATAAAAAATTTATCAATAAAATGTTAGAAAAATCTTCAATTTATGTAGCGAGTTCTTTAACTGATGCTTTTGGTATGCCAATTTTAGAAGCGTTTTCGTATGGATTACCATGTGTTGCTTTTTCTGCCTCTCCAGGCGCTAGAGAAATTATTAGTAATAACTGGGACGGATATTTAATTGATAATCTTGATAAAGAAAAGATGGCAAAAAAAATAATAGATTTAATTAAAAATGAGAATAGACGTATTGTTATGGGTAATAATGCGATTAAGAAGAGTTTAAAATATAGTATAGATATTATTAAAGAAAAATGGTTAGAGATTTTAAATTAAAAGGAAGTGAATTATGAAAAAAGTTATGTTTATTGCCAGTACTGGTGGACATTTGAGTGAATTATTACAACTAAGTCCTATTTTTAAAAATTATGATTATACATTAATTACTGAAAAAACAAAAAGTAATATGGGACTTAAGAGTAAACATCCTGGGAGAGTTTTTTATTTAATTCCTGGAACTTATACAGCATTTGCTTCAAAAATAATTTATCCTTTTAAATTTATTGGTAATTGTATTAAATCTTTATATTTTTTTCTTAAAATAAAACCTGATGTTGTAATTACAACTGGTGCACATAACACTGTTCCTATGTGTTATATAGCCCACATATTTAAGAAAAAAGTTATTTTTATTGAAACTTTTGCTAACAGCGAAGGCCCTACTAAATCAGGTAAAATGGTTTATCCTATCGCAGATAAATTTATTGTACAGTGGGAAGGTATGTTAGAATTTTATCCTAATGCAATTTACGGAGGATGGATTTACTAATGATAAATTTTATTAAGAAAGAAGTTAGAGAAAATAAAAGTATTTACATTGTTGCCTTTTTTTTATTTTTAATTTTAGTATATACACATTTTAATACTTTTGTTGCTAATGATGACTTACCTTATTCTTTTCTTTATAGGGGAAGCGATAGAATTACTAGTTTAGGACAAGTACTAGCGAATCAACTTGCCGATTATAAAAATTTGAATGCTAGATTTTTTGTTCATTGTATATTACAAAGTGTTTTAATATTTGGTAAAAGTTTATGGTCTATTTTAAATTCTTTAATGATAGTAATTAGTATAGTAATGTTACTTAAAATTATAAAATTAAAAACTAAAAATTTTAATAATTTTTTATCAGTAATTATATTTATAAGTTGTTTTCTTTTAATGATAAATTATAAATGGGTCATATATTGGGTAGCAGGATCTATTAATTATGTGTGGGTATTTACATTTTTGTCAATTATTTTATATTTGTTTTATAAATACGGATTTTGTAAATATAAAATAGTAAATACTATTATTATTGCGATATTGTGCGCCATTTGTGAATGTACGATGGTATTTACAATTTGCTTTGTAATTTGCAACTTTGTATTATCAATTATAAAAAATAAAAAAATTGATTATTCGTATTTTATTTATTTTTTAGGATTTTTAGGAAGTTTAGTTTTACTTTTATCTCCTTCAACAGCATTAAGAATGGGAAGTGATGAGGGATGGAGTAGTTTAAGTTTAATTCAAAAACTTTTAACTTCAATACCGGTTGTTTCTAAAAATCTATTTAATTTAACTAATATATATAATATTTTACCATATATATTTATTTTCTCGGTTATTGCTAATTTACGTAAATTAAACACAAAATATTCAAATATTTCTATTTTAATTATAATTATTAATATAGTTTTGATTTACTTTGTTAATAATAATTGGTTATATTTTACCCTTACTTTATTATTAGTTAATGGTGAATTTTATTGTCATATCAAAAATAATAAAACAGAATTTTTAAATCTTAGTTTAGCTATGTACGCTGTTATATTTTTTAATATTTTAACACCATTGTATTATGCGGCAAGACCAAATTATTACTTTTATTTATATATGATTTTTTATTTTGTATATACTCTAAATTATTTAGACATATTAAATAAATTTAAGGAAAACCGTATATTTATTATAATAATTTTATTACCATTTTTAACTTTATGTGGTAATGAAATCTATGTATATACTAAAATAGGCAATTATTATTCTGAAAGATTAAAAGAAATTGAAGAATATAAAAATACTCGTAATGGTGATTTAATATTAACTAAAATACCAGAAAAATATGGCAACTATCATATTGATATAAATGAACCTACTAAAGATTGGTTCACATATAAATATTTTTTAGATTATTATGATTTAGATGAAAATACAAATATTATTTTTAAATAATTTTAGGAGGATTGAATTATGATTTTAGTTACATTAGGTACTCAAGATAAATCTTTTTCAAGATTGCTTATCGCAATTCAAAAACAAATCGATTTAGGTATAATTAAAGATAAAGTAGTAGTACAAGCTGGTTGCACTAAATTTGAATCTAAAGATATGGAAATTTTCGACTTAATTCCGATGGACGATTTTGATAAACTTATAAAACAATGTGATTTATTAATTACTCATGGTGGTGTTGGAAGTATTATAGCAGGACTTAAAAATAATAAAAAAGTAATTGCTGCTGCAAGATTAAAAAAGTATAAAGAGCATATTAATGACCATCAATTACAAATAATTGATAATTTTTCAGCAAGCGGTTATATAATGAAACTAGATAATTTTGATTTACTTGGTGATTTAATAGAAAAATCTGTTAATTTTGAACCTAAAAAATATAAAAGTAATGTTGAAAATTTTAGAAATACAATAGTAGAGTGCATTGAAAATTTATGAATAAGAAGTATTTAAAAATTATATTATTAATAATTTTTGTATTTTTTTTGAGTATTGGTTTTTTGATTCCTTATACAGGTGACGACTGGAATAATTTAATTAATCATAATGGTAATTTAAAATTTATAATTCAATCTGCAATTTTTAATTATAATTCATTTGAAGGAAGATTTTTTAGTAGAATTTTTGTATTTTTGTTTAATTATTATAAGCCACTTTGGGTTATTATAAATGCTTTTGGAATGGTATTTTTATATTATTTTATGACTAAAGTATCAATTAAAAGTAATAAAATTTTTATGTTTTTACTCACATTTCTTTGTTTATTATTGGTTGATAGAGAAACTTTTTCACAAATATATGTCTGGATAACAGGAAATACTACTTATTTTATTCCTTTTTTATTTATGATATTTATTATTTATATAAATAGAGACATATTTGAAGAAAAAAACACTAATTTTAAATATAATAAAATTTGGTTAATTGTTTTACCAATTTTAAGTTTTGTATTTAGTATGTTTGTTGAAAATGTAAGTGTTGGTATTATTACAACGATTATATTAATTTTGATATATGATTATAAAAAATATAAAAAAATTAATTATCCTTTAATATTTTCTTTATTAAGTTCTATGATAGGTTTATACTTGATGTTAAATAGTCCTGGTACGAAAAATAGAATTGATGATATGGAATCTTTTTCATCACTCAGTTTATTTTCAAAACTACTTATATCATTTCCAAGACAAATGAATTATGTGTTTATAAAAAATAGTTTCTTTATTTGTTTAGTATTAGTTTATTTAATATATAATATTTTTAAAAATTATAAAGGTATAAAGAAAATTTTACTAATGCTATTTGTAAGTGTTATTCCTTTAATAACTGTATTAGCAAATACTTATTATGTTATATTTGATAGATATATAAATAGATTAATGGTTTTTATTGATTGTTCTTCTATTTTTATATTTATTTATTGGGTTTTATTTTTAGTACTTTTAATTTATTTTGTAATAAAATTTAATAAAAATGATAATTATAAAATTTTATTTTTCTTCTTAATCGCACTTATAAATAATGCTGCTATGTTAATTTCTCCACTTGCAGGAGGAAGAACTTCTTTTTTATCTACCATAATGCTTTATATTTGTGTTATAATACTTTTAGATAATTTAAATATTAAATTATTTTGTAATAATAAAATTCTAATTATAAGTGGCTTATTTTGTATTACTTTAATGGGTTTATTTATTAAGCATTATATATATTGTTATAATTTGGATTTAAAACGTGAAGAATACATAAAAAAACAGTTGAGTGAAAATAAATCTGAAATTGAAATTATAATTTTGCCGGAATTTTATTTATGGAATGCTAATGCTTGGAATGATTGGCATATGTTTACATTTAAAGAGTATTATAATATACCAGCAGAAAAAAGTGTTAAATTAGTTTATTTAGATTCTATCAGTGATTAGGAGGTTAAAATGAAGTTATCTATTGTAATTCCTTGTTATAATGAGGAAAAGAATGTCGAAATTATTCATAATACAATTGTTAAAATGCTCTATAATAAAAAAATATCTTATGAAATGATTTTTGTAAATGACGGTTCAAAAGATAATACTATATTAGAGTTAAAAAAATTAGTTGAAAAAGATGAGGCAAATATTAAGGTTGTAAATTTTTCTAGAAATTTTGGTAAGGAAGCAGCAATGTATGCGGGATTAAAAGAGTCAAGTGGAGATTATGTAACTATAATTGATGCCGATATGCAACAAAATCCTTCTCTTGTATTAAAAATGCTTGGAATATTAGAAAATGATCCTTCTTTTGATAGTGTAGCGGCTTATCAAGAGGTCAGAAAAGAAGGTAAAGTTTTATCAGCTTTTAAGAGAATGTTCTACAAGTTAATAAACAAAATTTCTGAGGTTGAATTTGTCAATGGTGCAAGCGATTTTAGAATGTTTAGAAGAAATATGGTTGACGCAATACTAAGTATGCAGGAGTATTATCGTTTTTCTAAGGGAATATTTAGTTGGGTAGGGTTTAACACCTATTATATGCCATATCAAGTTTCTGAAAGGGCGAACGGAACAAGTAAATGGTCATTTTGGAAGTTGTTTAAATATGCGATTGATGGTATTGTTTCATTTACGACAACGCCACTTAGAATTGCGACAATATTAGGTCTTTTAATTTCTTTCGGTTCATTCATTTACTTTATTATAGTGATTGTTCAAACGTTTATTTGTGGTATTGATGTACCTGGATATGCTTCCTTAATTGGAATTGCTTTATTACTAGGTGGTATTCAGTTATTATCTTTAGGTATAATTGGTGAATATTTAGCTCGTACTTATATTGAAAATAAAAAAAGACCAATTTATATTGCTAAAGAAGTTATTACAACAAAAAATAAAAAAAATTAAATTATTAAAGGATTTTGATATCCTTTTTTTGTATATTAAAAATAGCACGTTAATTAATTTCACAAAAAAGGAACTGCCGGATTAACAGTTCCAAAAAAGAATAAAAAGGGGTTGGCTAGTGTGATACTAGCTCCAATTCGTCTAAATCGAATTGGTACTGTATATACTAATCGAAAATGCGAAAAAAGTCAATATTTTTTTGATAAAAAAATTAAATAATTTTAAAAAATATTGATTATCGAACAAAAGTTTGCTAAAATATAAATGATTGTAGGTGGATATATGGAATTAGATAAAATTAGTGGTATTGGTCCAAAAACTATTACATATTTAAACAAATTAGGAATATATGATATGGAATCTTTGATTTCATATTATCCTTTTAGATATAATATTTTAAAAAGAAGTGATTTATCTTTAATACAGAATGGTGATAATGTAGTATTAGATGGAACTGTTTATAGTATTCCAACTGTTTTTTTCTTTGGAAAAAGACGTGATAAAATGACATTTAAAATTAATATTGGAAATAAAATTATCACAGTTATTATATATAATCGAGGCTTTTTAAAAAAGAATATTTTGGTAGGTGGAGATATAACCATTATAGGAAAATTTGATTTGAAGCATAATACTATAATAGCTAGTGACATAAAATTTTGTAAATTACCTGACACTCCACAAATTGAACCAATATATCACGCAAATTATAGCATTAGTTCTAATAAAATACATAGTTATATTTTGGAATCATTAAAAAATAATATTTTTATATTTGATTATGTACCCGATGAATATATAAAAAAATATAATTTAATAAATAAAAATGATGCGATTAAAATATGCCATATACCCAATAATATTGATGCGTTAAAGCGTGCCTTATATAGACTTAAGTATGAAGAATTATTTTTGTTTATGTTAAAGATTAATTACTTAAAACTAAAAAATAATTTTCAATTTGGGTTAAAAAGAATTGTAGATAAAAATAAGATTAATGAATTTATTTCAAATCTAAGCTTTAAACTAACACCTGATCAAGAAAAATGCGTTGATGAAATATATAATGATTTAATTAGTGAAAAAAGAATGAATAGACTTATACAAGGTGATGTTGGAAGTGGTAAAACTATATTAGCAATAATTTCTATGTATATAAATTACTTAGGTGGATATCAAAGTGCTTTAATGGCACCAACTGAAATATTAGCTACTCAACATTTTGAAAATGTTAAAAAGCTATTTGAAAAATACAATATTAATGTATCTTTACTTACTGGAAAACTAAAATCAAAAGATAAAAAAATAATTTATGAAAAATTACAAAATGGTGAAATTGATGTAGTTATAGGTACACATGCCTTATTTACAGATGATGTAAAATATAATAATCTAGGATTAGTTATTACTGATGAACAGCATAGATTTGGCGTTAATCAACGAGCAAGTTTAAAAAACAAAGGATTTGTTCCTGATGTTTTATATATGAGTGCAACACCAATTCCAAGAACATACGCACTTACTATATATGGTGATATGGATATCTCAAGTATAAAAACATTACCATCTGGTAGAAAAGAAATTATTACATATTTAAAAAATGATAATCAAATAAAAGAAGTTTTAAATATGATGTATGAACAATTAAAAGATGGTCATCAAGTATATGTGATAGCGCCTCTAATTGAAGAAAGTGATAAAATTAGTTTAGAAAATATTAATGAATTGTATGAAAAAATGAATAAGGCTTTTGGTAAAATATATAATGTTGGTATGTTACATGGAAAAATGACTGCACAGGAAAAAGAAGAAGTAATGGAAAAATTTGAAAAAAATATTGTTCAAATTTTAGTTAGTACTACTGTAATTGAAGTTGGAGTAGATGTAAAAAATGCAACTATGATGGTTATTTTTGATAGTTATAGATTTGGGTTGTCAGCTATTCATCAACTTCGTGGTAGAGTGGGAAGAAATAGTTTACAATCATATTGTATTTTAATTAGTAATAAGAATACAGAAAGATTAAAAATTTTAACTGAAACTAATGACGGATTTAAAATCAGTGAGGAGGATTTTAAACTCCGTGGTAGTGGTGACTTATTTGGTGTTAGACAAAGTGGTGATATGAATTTTAAATTGGCAAATATTAAAAATGATTATGATATTTTGCTAAGGGCAAAAAGTGATAGTGATGAATATTTAAAAAATATTGATTTATATTCTGATATAAAAACAAATAAATTAAAAGAATTACTATATAGTTCTAATGGACTTGATTAATAAAATTATAAAGTTGACTTTTAATGATTTTTAGTGTATTATTACTATAGCGTGATAGTAGTTCACGCGATTGCTCTTACGGTTTTTAATGTGAGAGTATAACCAAACCCCCTGAAGAGAGCGATTAACTTATGTCGCTCTCATTTTTTGTAGGGAATATAAAGGTTTTCCTGATTTGATAATTATCTAAAAATAGGATTAGGTACCAATTAGGTACCATTTTCTAAAAATCAGAAAATGTATTTAAAGTATATTGACAAAATAGGTTACATATGTTACCATTTAAATGAATGAAAGGATTAAATGGAAAAGAGAATTGCGTAATTAGAAATGAGTGGTGACAGCTTAATGATGATGATGATGAGCGAACAATTAAAACAATTATCAAGAATGAAAAAATTAATCAATCAAGGATATAAAAGATTCGCTAGTCGAAAAGATCGTGATTATATCCAAGAATTATTAGATATTGGAATAACTGAAGAAATGGCTTGGAGTGAGATACTTACTTTATCTGCTCAAAATTATGTACATGATTATAAACCATTTTATGCAAAACGTTCAGATGATGCGCTTACATTCAAAAAAATGATAAATGGGTGTAAAGTGTATATAAAGATAAAAATAGAAGAATATAATAATAATGACGCAACAGTATGTTTATCTTTCCATATTGATCACAATTAAGGAGAGTGTGATTATGAGATGTGATATTTGTAAAAGTCAAGAAACTTATATAAAAGATTATGAGCATAATTATAATATTAAAGGTAAGAATATTTCATTTATTGCAAAAAGACGTTTTTGTAAATCATGTAATAGCTTAGTATATGATTCTGATTTAGATAATAGAGCGTCTGAGATTGCAATTCATAAATATAATGAGGAGTATGGAATTACAAAAGAAGAGATTGTAGATTTAAGAAATAGATTTAATTTATCACAAGAATTATTTGCTAAAATAATAGGGTGTGCAAAAAAAACACTGATAAGTTATGAAAAAGGTAAATCAATTCCAAACGATAGTTATTTAATAATATTAAGAAGTTTGTTATCAAAGCCAGAAACTATAAAAACAATAATTGATGCAAACAAAGAACAATTTACTGAAAAAGAATTTAATAAAATAAATGAAAAAATAGCTGCTTTTTTACCAAATAATACTAAACAATTGATTTTCGATAGTGAATATATTCCAAATGAGTATAACGGATATTCAAAACTCTCAAAAGAAAAAATTTATAACATGATTCTATATTTTGCAAATCAAACTGTATTAAAAACAAAATTATTAAAGGAAATGTTCTATACTGATTTTTTGTATTATAAAAATACGTGCAAATCAATAACAGGACTAGAGTATGCAAAATTACAATTTGGGCCAGTTCCAGATCAATTTGAATCTATTTTAAATGAATGTTCAAAAGAAAACTTGATTGAGTATAAAATAGAATATAATAATCAATATGAAAGCCATAATATAAGTGCAAATAAAGAATTTGATCCGTCAATATTTGATGAAGAAGAATTAAAAATTTTGAAACAAGTTAAAGAAAAATTTAAAAAATTTGGTTCAAAAGATATAGTAGATTTTTCTCATAAAGAGAAAGCGTTTATGTCTCCAGAATTTTTTGATAAAATTAGTTATGATTATGCTTTTGATATTGAATCTATATAATTGGTGATCTTTTATATTTTAAATAAGCAAAATAGCTGGGGTATTTTCCTAGCTTTTATTTTACTCTAACTTATCAATTAAATCGACAACTTCATTTAATGTAGAATTGAATAGATGTGTATAAGTATTTAATGTTTCTTCTATTTTAGTGTGACCTAGATATTTAGCTACAACAGTTATATTAGCCTCGTTATTAACAAGTAGGGATGCACAGGAGTGTCTGAAATCATGGATCCTAATTTGAGGTACATTAGCTAATTTACAGTTGCGATTTTTTCTTGATGTAATAGTATTACTTGCAACAGGGAAAGCATCACCAATAACAAAGTAATCATCATTGAATCCATACTCTTTAGATACCTCATTTTTGAGCATTTTAAGGTCGTTTAAGAGTACTTTGTTAAGAGGCAGGCTTCTTATACTACTTTTAGTCTTTGAAGTGGAAAATTGGAACTCTTTAACTGAACCACCACGATCTGTAATTTGCTTTTTAACAGATAAGGTTTTATTAACAAGATCAATATTTTTCCAAGTCAATCCTCTAAGTTCACCTTTTCTTAAACCACAATAATATAATATTTCAAACATAACTTTACTTTGTAAATTAGTTTCAACAGAAATAAATTGTTTCCATTGATCATATGTAAAATACATCATTTCTTTTGGTATATCAGAAGCATTACTAAACTTAGTCATTTTATTATAAACTTTATTAATATTAAAATCATACCAAGTCATAGCAAAGTTTAATACTGATTTTAGAAATTTTAATATGTCATTTTTATATCTTGTTGAAATATTAGTTTCATTCATTTGCTTTTTCCAATTATCATAGTGATTAATATTAAAATCTTTTAGTTTGATATTTAATAAACTTTTTAAATGGATTCTTTTATTACCATAATTATATAGAGTAGTAGGCTTAACCTCAATAGTAGAAGTTCTATTCTCGATGAATATATCAATCATTTCATCTAAGGTTATTTTATCCATATTCTCATGTCTATGTATTTTTAACCTAAATTCAAGTTCTGCATCTTCTGCTTCTTTTTTAGTAGCAAATTTTCCAGACTTATACTGTGCATTTCTACCATCTATATCTTGATATCTGACTCTAAAAAACCAGACACGGCCATCTTTAGTTTTTTCAGATTTTGCTTTATAAACTCCCATTATATCATCATCTCCTTGTATGAATAAAAGCATAGTGATATAATGTAAATGGAAACCCAATTACATTATTAAAATGTTAAAGTTGTGCTAAACTTTTAATTTGTGTTTCTATTTGATCTGCTGCGCCAACAGTAGATCTTTTTATATGCTTTTACAAGTGTGTTGTAATGTTAGCATACTTTAGAAACTTAATCAAATAGTTTGTATCTATCTGACTGTAATCAATATATCACAAAAAAAACTAAAATCAACCAAATAAGAGCAAGTTGATAGTAATTGATAGTAGAATGATAGTAAATGATAGTTAAGTGATAGTAATTGCTAGTAAGATGATAGTAAATGACAGTTAAAAGTATGCTATAGTGACTATAGTTATATATAAAATATACTTTTATTATTTAAAAAATTACAGTATATATTTATTACAATTATTTTTTAAAAGTTTAGCACACTTCAAATTAATAATAGAAAGGGATGAGAAAATGAATAGTGAAAAATTAAATGCTGAACAAATATTAGAAATTGCATCAAGTCAATGGGCTACTGCAAAAGATATAATGATGCTAGGTAGTGTAGGAAGAAATAAGGCATATGCAATTAGAAGTGAAATATCATTAGCATTATACAGTGATAACACAAAACTTAGAAATAGAGGATTAGTACCTATGGTGGAAGTATTAAAATATTTTAGTATAGATCTAAATTATTTAAAAGATATTTTAGCATTACATAAATAGATACCCCCGGATGGAAAGATAGAATTATAAGATTAATTTCAAGACCGACCAGCCACCCAAATTCACACAATCATAAATTTTCCGTGAGTTTTTTGGAAAAAATAGAGATAATCAAAATAAAATCAATATTAAACAAAGACAAAATCATTTCTAAATCAAATTCAAATCAAAACAAAACCAAACGAAATGATTGACCTCCTAGGATAAGGATAAAGGATAAGGATATGGATAAGAATAAGAAAAGAATAAAGAATATATTTTATTGTACTATTACTACTACAATAAAAAAGATTAGCAATTGCTAATATTTCGTTGTTTTAAGAATGAGTGGATCTTCGCTAATTATTTCTAATGCATATTTTATTTTTAATAAATTGATAACATCGACTTTAACTTTTTCATAATCTTCATCAAAGTAGTTAATTATATCAGCAGCAGAATTATAATGTTGCTTAAAGCTACCTTTCCACATTGCATCACGATAGAATGAATTTGCAATATAAAAAGCTATTACTTCAGGCATAATATAATCTTCTAAAAATTCATCATAATTATCATTAAACGGAATAAGAATTTTTTTAAAATCTTCATCAGTAATATCACCGTTAACAGTTTTCCTAAACATATTTACCTCCAAACTGTTGTATTAATAACTCTTTATCAAAAATATTACAAGTAGTTATTAAAAATAAACAAATTATGTTTACTTTTGTAGGAAAAATGTTAGTTTAATGGTATAATTATTAGTAGAAGATTATTAACAGGAGGGCAAAATATGATAAATAGAAAACCATTTATAAAATGGGCTGGTGGTAAAGAAAAAGAATGGCCAATTATAAAAGAAAATTTACCTAAAGAATTTAGCAGATATGTGGAACCATTTGTGGGTGGTGGAGCTGTTTATTTAAATGTTGATTGCTCTAATTCTGTTATTAATGATAAATCTGATGAATTAATTCTTTTATATAAATTAATAAAAAAAGGTAGTCCAGAATTTTTTAAATCGTTAAACGAAATTAATAAGAATTGGATTTTTCTTCAAGAAATAGTCGAAAAAAATTATAATGAATTATTGAATCTTTATTCTAAGTACAAGAATGATAATGACTCTCTAAATGAACTGATAAACGTTTTTATGAAATCTCACTCGAAAGAATTTGATAAACTATTAAGAGATGAAGTTGATATTAATTTATATAATTTGAATATAGAATTTAATAAAAACCTTAAGTCAAAGATATCTAGAATGCTTAAAATAGAAACTCAAAAAGGTAAGATGTCTGATACTGATATCATGGCTAACATTGAAACTGCATTTAAGAGCGCATATTATATGTATTTTAGATATTTATATAACAACCGAAAAAAATTAAAATTAAGTGATGAATTTTATTGCGCAGTCTTTTATTTTATAAGAGATTACTGCTATGCTGCAATGTTTAGATATAATGCAAATGGAGAATTCAATGTTCCATATGGCGGAATTAGCTATAACAGAAAAGACTTTAATAAAAAAATAGAATATTTATCATCTGAAAGTTTAAAGAGTTACATGGGTAATACAAAAATATATTGTTATGATTTTGAAAAATTTTGTGATAAAGTTGAATTGACAGAAAATGATTTTATGTTTTTAGATCCTCCATATGATACAGAATTTTCTACTTATGCAAAAAATGATTTTGATAAAGATGATCAAATAAGGTTGGCAAATTATCTAAAAAATACTAAAGCAAAATTTATGCTTGTAATTAAAAATACGGATTTTATTTATTCGTTGTATAAAAATTGTGGATTTAACATTAGATCATTTGATAAGAAATATTTAGTAAGTTTTATGAACAGAAATGATAAAAAAGTAGAACACTTATTGATTACAAATTATGATATTTAGGAGGTACTATGAAAAATGATATAGTTATTGCAATTAATAATATTCTTACATCAAAAAAAGGATCTAAATATGCACAATTATCAGAGATATATGAAGAAGTATCAAGAATCAGAAATTGTGATCAAGATGAAGCTTTAGAAGCCCAAGTTAGAGCTCGATTACAAGAACATTGTTCGGAATATAAAAACTATCTTGGCAAAGAAGATTTATTTGAAACACAATCATTTAATTCAGGCCTTTGGAGAAATAAGATTACGGGTGAACGCGAGATAAAAGAGTATGTTTTTCAGTTAATCAAAGAATTTCCAGGTATTGATATTACAACAATTCAAAAATCCTTATTAAATATTTTAGATGGAAAACTTACGGAAGCAGATCAATTAGAAAGTAAAACAAGACCAGGCGAAATGAAAATTGAACAAATTATTAGAAATTTTGTTTCACATAAAGACAGTTATAAAGACGAAATAAATTTTGTTGTTACAGATGGAGTTACTAGACTATATCTAAAAAATAATGATGAACCTATAGAAGATACAATTGAAGAAACTAATAATAAAAATGAAATAGATATAGAAGAAGAAAAAGTATCTAAAATATTAACAGAGGAAACAGAAAAACCAGCTATAGATGATGAGGAAGTTTCATTAGAAATGTCTTTCGATATACCTACAAAAACCAAGAGAAAGAATAATTCTGATAAGGTGTATATCAGAAAAAGTGATTTTGAATCATATGTTAATGATTATAAAAAGAAATTAGATAATGGTTATGTTGGAGAGGCTTTAGTATATGAATATGAGAAAAACAAACTTATTGAATTGGGTAGATCAGATCTGGCCGAAAAAATAAAATGGATATCAAGAGATTCTGGTGATGGCTTTGGATATGATATTCAATCATTTGAAATAGAAAATGGTAGTGTAAAAGAAATATATATAGAAGTAAAGAGCACAAGTTCATCTTTAACATCTGACTTTGAAATGTCTAGCAATGAATTGGAATTTGCAAAAAATCATCCTGATAATTATAAACTATACAGAATATATAAAAATGGTAAAAAAACAAAAGGTTATGTTGTTGATGCAAGCTTATATGATACTTTTGATATCACACCAACATCATATAAAGTATCAATTAAAACAACAGACGACAATGGAGCAATTTAATGCTCTTTTTATTTGCTTTTTACACAATATGTGAAAAATGTATTAAATATATATTACAGATAATTAACAATATTTGAGAAATATATTGCAAATATTTCAAAAATGTGTTATTTTATATGCGAGGTGATTTCTATGAATCAAAAAAGAGAAAGGTTTATAAAGATAGCTGAGAATAGAACTAACAAGATAATAAGTACACTTAAATTGCTTGGAAATTGTTCTAATAAATCAAATTATGATTATACGGATGAGGAAGTAAAAAAAATATTTTCCGCTATTGAACAAGAACTAAGAAATACAAAAATGAAATTTTCTGAAGCTAAATCTAGAAAGAAAGAATTTTCACTTAGGGGGTAGTTCCATGAATAATGAAGTAAATTGGTCTTTTCCTACTACAGGTGGTGGAAAGAAAACAGGATTTAATGAATCAGGAATACAATTCTTTAATGATGATACGTTATTGTCTTTAGCTAGAGAAATATGTCAAAATTCGTTAGATGCAAAGAAAGATACAAATAATGATCCGGTTACCGTTGTTTTTAGAAGTTTCCGTTTAAAAAAAGAAGAAATTATGGGTAAAAAAATTTTTTCGGATATCCTTGATAAGGAAATTGAATATGCTAAGAAATATTATAAAAATGATAAGACACCAATTAATTTTTATTCAGAAGCAAAAAAACTTTTAGAAAGTGATGAATTATTATGTCTTCGCGTTAGCGATTTTAATACAAGTGGATTAACAGGTAGTGATAGAGAAATAGATTCAAAGTGGGATAGATTAGTTAAAAGTGAGGGTTTTTCTGATAATCCAACAACATCAGGAGGTTCTTTTGGTATAGGTAAAAATGCTGCTTTTGCCTGCTCCAAATTACATACAGTATTTTATAGTACCTTAGATGAAAAAGGGCTTGTTGCATCACAGGGAGTTTCAAAATTATCATCTTGTGAGCTTGATGATGGTAATATTACCCAAGGGACAGGATATTATGGTGTAATAAAAAATACAGAATTTGGAATTAGATTGGATAGTATGAATGAACAATTATTCATAGATCCATCTTTTGATGATAGAAAAGAATCTGGAACAGATATATATATTTTAGGTTTTGATGATAGAAATAAAAGTAATGAAATACCTGATGATGACAATGAGGGATGGGTTATTGATGTAGCTGCTTCTATTATTGATAATTATTTTGTTTCAATTTTAGATAAAAAACTTATTGTTAAAATAAATGATTTGGAATTAAATAATAAAACTATTTCTGAAAGATTTGGTTATATTTATAGTAATAATTCTGATATGTTTAATCAATATACAATTGACTACTTTGATATATTAGTTAGTGATAAGTATGAAACAAAGCACGAAACATTTTCTATGTTCGATCCTGATGATGTATCTTTTGATATAGCCTTTGATCCAAATTTTAAAAATAGAGTTGGTATTATTAAAGGGACAGGAATGAAAATATTTGATAAAGATAAACTTCCACAGATTTCATTTTATTGCGGCGTATTGAAATTAGTAGGTAAGGAAGTAAATGCATACTTTAGGCAAATGGAGAATCCAAAACATGATGAATGGTATCCTTCGAAGATGGATGATGAAAAGACAGCGAGAAAAGAATATAATAAATTATTTGATTTTGTTAGAGCTACTATTAGAAAATACGTTGAAAGCTCTATACCTGAATCAATGGATGCAGAGGGAGTAGGAGAGTTTCTGCCAGATGAATTTGATGACGGATCAAATAATGAATCAACTGAAAATATCGTAGATGATATATTGGAAGAAATAGAAGTAAAAGAAAAACCAATTGTAAAAAATGATAATATAAATATTGAAGATGAAAATCAAGATGATGATTCTGCTGGAGGACAAGCGTATGCTTATGGAGAAGAAGAGGGAAATTATGGCCAAGGAGATCCAAATGAAAGTGATGGTGGAAAAGGTACTCCTGGATCTGCAAATAATGATAAGGGAACTATAAATGTTCCTTCAGGAAAAAATGTCCTTACAACTAAGAGTAGATGTATGTATACAAATGGGAAATATGAGTTTATGTTTGTTTCTCCAATAGATTTACAAAATGCTAAGATAACAGTAGAAATAGCAGGAGAATTAGTAAATTATAAACCAGAAATAATAGAAGCGTGTGGAGAAAGAAGACTATTCTCTGGCTCAGGTGTAAAATTCAATGGAAATATAATAGAAGTTGGTAAGGTAAATAAAAATGAACCAAAAAGAATACAATTTACTTTAAAAGAAACAGAAAATTGGGCATTGGAGGTAAAAGTATATGAAAATTAAAAGCAGTAGATTATATTCATATCCAGTACTGTCTGCAATGTATGATGATTATATAAATAGTAGTTTTAATATAAGAGTAAAAGCTTTTAAGAAAACAAAAAACTTGTTACTTAATATCAATTGTGATTTGAATAACAATGAATTACTTTCGTTGATTGATACTAATAAGGCTAAAATTGTTTGTCATTTTGAATGTCAGAAAACAAAGTTAAGATATATAAAAGATTTGATTATAGGAGAAAATGATTTCGAAATACCTAATGCAGATATTAATGAACAATTACAAATAGTAGCATTCATTGTGGCGAATGAAAATATATCAGGTTATTATTCCAAATCATTTAATCCAGATTATGGAACATCTAAATTCGATGTTGAAATAGGATCAGTTTTAGCTATTTCAAATCAACCAGATATTCCCGTTGAAAAAAACATTTATGATTTATCTAACGTTCCTTCAATAATTTCAATTGTACCTTATACCAGCGAAACAGATCACAAGATATATATTGATATGGATGATAATAATAAAATAAGGGTAAGACTTCAAAAAAATGATTATCAAAACTATTCTGAATTAGGTAGGGGAATTTCAGATTATACACCAATACTCCATTCAATGATTATTATTCCTGCTTTGACTCATGTTTTTGATATTTTAAAAAGTGATATAGAAACATTCTATACATATGAAGATAAAAGATGGTTTAAAGCATTATCAAAAAAATTTGATACATTAAATAAAAAGTTTGATTATGATGAATTAAAAAATCAAGATTCTTTTTCACTAGCACAAGAAATCATTGAATGTCCAATGGAAATGTCATTGAAGAATTTGTTATCAATAGGAGGTAATTAGTATGAAAATAAGATTTTTGAAAAATGATTCATTGTATATCTTAAAAGATTCAATTAAAGATAATGTTGATAATTATTCTTCGGCTAATACACTTTGGATAAAAGAGGTTACAAGTGATAATAATAATTTTATTGATTTTAAATATGAATTTCCAGATTTTGATTTAATCATTTCAGATAATCCTGAAAAAGATGATTTAGAGAATATTAAAATCATATATTCAAATATGCAAAAATTAACGGATAGTCAAGCTAGCGATGAAAGGTTATGGGCTGGCTTGTGTCATGATATATTTTGGAATTATATGCAAAAAAGATGGCCTGTTGATAAGGCGTCAGATAAAGCAAAATATATAAAGAAGAATTATTTCTTTGCGCATGGCGAAAAAAGGTCACTTATGACTAATGGATTAGCTAGGTTATGGTGGATTGGAAGATTAACTTACGATGAAACTAACGAGAATAATCACTATGAATTAACTGAATATTTATCAAAAGATTTTAATGGTAAAGGTTTTCCTTTATTTGGTAGTAATTTTTCTAATAATAGATTTTTATTAAGAAGTTTTCTATATAATATAAAATCTTTTGAAGAAAACAATAATACTAATCTATCAAGAACTCAATTTATAGAAATGATAAAGTCAATGAATATGTGTAGTGGTAAGTTGATGATTGATAGCTTGAATAAAGAAGTTTTAGACAAAAAAATAATAGATAGATTAACATATATAGTTAATAACTACAAATAAAAGAAGCTTGGAATTTTATCTAGGCTTTTTTATTTATTACTTAAAAACGAAATATTAGTTGCTATTATTATTGCTTTATTATTATCATCAATTTCTATGTATCCTTTTATACCAATCAAATCATTAACTTTGAATCTTTTCTTTATCTCCTTTCTTATTAACTTGTTAATCAGTATTTTTACTATTTGATGATTTTCACAACTATCAATTTTTAGCAATAGATTATTATTTTCAAATCCAATGAAGTATCCTGTTAATACTATATTATTAATCATATTTTTATTCTCCTTTCAAGCTGTAGTATTAATCACTTAAATAATAAAAAAAGTCAAGTTAATTATGGTAAAATAAGCAATAAGATGCTATAATTAAGGTGTGCTAAAAATACAACGGTTTAATGTTGTTTTTTGCACAAAAAAAGCCATTCTTTGAACAATAAAGAAAGGCTAATTTATGTGCCACACCCAATGCACAGCAATAAATAAACAACTTATTATTACAATACTATTATATAGGATTATTGTCTTAATAGCAAGATGTCTTTATTGTAGTAACCTTTCTTATTGTCAAACGAAAATCTTGGCTAAGAAAGGAGAGTTAGGAATGGCAAATAAAATAAGGACTTCTAAGTCAGTTGCAAAAAAGGCAAGTAGTCAACTTAGAAGTAAAGCTACAACAAAAGCAACTAAAAGTGTAGCTGGAAGTGCTCTTTCTAATAGAAGAAAGTAGTAAAAATGCCCTGGAGTTAATCTGGGGTTTTCCATTTTTAGGTACCATTTAGGTACCAACAGACTAATAAATACCAAATTAATAAGGTTATTACTAAAATAAAAATTCCATAAAAGGCCGAAGTTAAAAGGAATTAACACATACAAAGAATAAAAGGACGAGCCCCCTGAAGGGAGCGAAAGCTCTCATTTTTGTTTATTTTATGGACTTTTTGGGTAATGAAAATGCTCTATGTGGCATTTTAATTTTTTAGTGATAACTTAATTAAAGTTTTTTAATGATATATATAATATTTGTTATATTTATGTAGATAATATGAAAGATTTTTAATTTAAATATATTAGTAAGAAAGATAATAATGGAATGTCAACTACTTTAAATTTTATTTATAATGGGAAAAAAGATAAAATAATCATAAGTAATGACAAAATAAGAGATGTATCAAAAATTATAAATGGTGATAGCAGTATATCAGAAGAGAAAATAAAGTATGATGATGTAACTGACATATAACAAACTGATAAAAATGTGGAAGAAAATAGTAATAATAGTGTTATAACATGCGTTTTATCAATAATTATTTTTCTTGCAGTTCCTCTACTTATTGGATATAAATTAAATTGGTTTAGTTCAATTGGAATAAATTTTTTAGGAATTAATGGTTGTTATTATAATAAAATTGAAAAGGACGCATTGTGTATAAATGGAAAAGCAGCCTTTTTCAAATCAATTAAAGACACTACATATTATGTCACTTATAACATCGATGATTTGAGGATAGAAGATAAGTATGACGAAGCAATTATCTTATCATGTAAAAAAGTTAAAGGTTCTAAAAACATTATATGTGATGATTTAGGATTGCATAAAAAATAATATATTTGAAAAAGTACGCTTTTACAAACATCCGGATATTTAATGATATTAGGTGTTTTTTAATAGTAAGTAGAATTGAAAAAATAGAAATAAATTGTATTACAAAAATATGAGGTGTAGAAAATTTTAAGAATAATATTTGAAAAAATATAGGGAAAAGATGCAATACAAATAATACATTATTTAAGTGGCCAATATTAAGATAATGTAAATAAAAACTAAAGTAATTTTTAATAAAAAAATAATAGGTAAACTATTAGTCGAGAACTGAATTAGTAATATTGTAGTATAATTATTGTGAGGTGAGAGATTATGGACAATAATAAAATTGGTAAATTTATTGCGTCTCTTAGAAAAGAAAAAGGATTGACTCAACAAGAACTTGGAGAAAGATTATTTGTAACTGATAAAGCAGTAAGTAAATGGGAACGTGGACTTAGTTTGCCAGATATTAAAATTTTAGAAAAACTGGCATTGGAACTTAATGTTGATGTTTCTGAAATACTATTTGGAGAGCGAGGAAAAAATAAAAAAATAAATATTCAAGAGGAAATAGATAAGGCTATTGCAATAATAGAAGAAAATAGAATACAAAAGAAAAATGAAACAAAAAGAAAAGTAAAGAAAATCTCTATTACAACAATATCTATTTTTATAATTATGTTTTTAGTACTTATCATAAGATATAAATATTATCATCCATCAATAATAAAACAAGGAAATAATCATTATGAAATTGGAATATTTGGTACTTCTAACTTAGAGAAAGATGGATTAGACGAATTTATAAGTATTATGTCTAAGACTGAAGAAGTGAAAAATTTAAACTCTAATATAGTGTTCTTAAGTATTAAGTTAAACAAAAAAGGAAATATAAAAAGAATTGATATGGCAGTTAATTATTTTGATAATGATTATAATTATGTTGGTAGCGGTTATTATAACTATAAAGATAAAAATTTAGAATTTGGCTATGAAAGAAAAGAGAATTGTAAAACTGTAAGTGATTGCACAATCAATAAAATGTTAGTTAGAGAATACTTTAAAAGTTTAAACATTAAGTATTTAAGTAACCAAATTAAAAAAATTCCTTTTAGAGAACAAATAAAATTAAGTAACTTAAGGTTTTATGAAGTTTCAATTCAATCTAATCAGAAATTTTCAGAAGTAACTAATGTATTTGATATGAGAGATAATAAGAAAATTAAAGCATTGACTTTAGATGATTATGAAGCAGGCAAAGGTGGTACTATAACACCTGGTATTTACTTGGTTATTACACTTAGTGATGGCAGTAGTGTTACTGCTGATGAAATGTATAAATATATATTTGATAATGTAGATGGTGATATCAAAAGAATAGATTATACAATGGAAACTGATTATTATATAAATGGTAAAAATCAATTACTTTTTACGAGAGATTATGGAAATAATTGGATTGAAACTGATTTGTCATCTGATCAAGTAAAAGAAACACTAAATTTTTATAGAGATATATCACTTCAAAACAGTAGTTGGTTTATTTCTGTAAATGAATTAATTCCTATCGCATATTTTTATGGGGAACAGCCAAAGTTAAAGATATCTACTGATAATGGTATTACTTGGAGTGAAAAAATCTTTGATATCATTAATAATGATATATATAAGGATATAACACATAGAATTGTTGGTTTTAATGATCAAAATTTTGGATATGTTGCATTAGGTACAGATTGGACTATGGGAAGTGGTGAATTTAAAAAGGCATATTTGACTAAAAATAGTGGTAAGGATTGGGAAAGTATTGATTTGCCTGAAAATTGTACAAATAAAACATTGATAGATTTTATAATGTATGATGAAAACAATGGAATTGTTTTACTTAATAATAACCAGGAAAATGAATTTCCATATATGTACATAACAAAAGATAAAGGAAATTTTTGGGAAAGGGTTGAATATGCACATAAAATTCCCAAAGAAGTGGTTTATATTAGTAATATAGATTTTATAGAAAAAAAAGACAATGAATATATTATAACTTTAAGTCAGGGGGATTCATCAACAACGAAAGTTAAATTAATATCATCTGATTTAATAAATTGGACATATGATTCTACGTTTACTAGCAATATTCATACAGTTGGATAGAATAAAAAAATAAAAAAATGAAAGAATAAGCAAAAAAGATACAAGTTAAAGAAAATAAAACAGAATTTTATGATATACTCAATATAGTTGCTGATAAGGGGTGTTATATGAGAATAGGAATAGATATAGATGGTGTATTAACAGATATAGAACAGTGGCAATTAGATTATGGAAGTAAGTTTTACTTTGAAAGGTATGGAAAAGAAATAATAAATAATGAAGGTTATGAAACAACTGATATATTTAAAGTTGATAGTAAATTAGATGATGAGTTTTGGAATTATTATTTTAAGGATTATTCCATAAATGTTGATGTGAGAAAATTTGCTAGTGAAGTAATAAAGAAATTAAAACATGATGGTAATGAAATTTATATTATTACTGCAAGAGGTAGCTTCTTATCTCATTCAGCTAGTGTGATGAGTATAGAAGAAAATAGAAATATTGTTTTAGAATGGTTAAAAAGAAATGAAATTGAGTATGACAAAATAATATTTAGTCCAGAAGATAAACTTAGTATATGTCTAGAAAATAATATTGATATAATGATAGAAGATAAACCTGCTAATATAAACAAAATATCAAAGAAAATTCCAGTTATATGTTATCACGCAGGATATAACAAAAATTGTGTTGGAAATAATATTATTAGATGTTATAGTTGGTATGACATATATAGTAAAATAAGTAATATTAAACAATATTTATCGAGGTAATATAGATGGAAGTTATTTGTGAGAAAGATAAAAAATTAATAGATATGCAATCTTTACATCTACTAAGTCAAAAAGGTTCTGAAATGACTGTATATAACGACGAAAATTATGTTTACAAAACATTTAAAAAGGATTATAAACTTGAACATAAAAACACAAAAGAATTAAAATATTTATCATCTATAAAAACATCAAGAATTTTAATGCCTGAATCACTAATATTTAGTAATAAAGAATTAATTGGTTATACTATGATGTATATAAAAGGTGAAAAAGATATTTATAGCGATAAAATGGCAAATTTATTAAATGAACTAATGATTATAAAACAGGATATTGATATTCTTAATAAATTATGTGTAAGACTAATAGATATAAATAAGTCTAATACTGTTTATAATGGTAAATTATACTTAATCGATCCAGGTAATTATTATATTAATGATATAAATGATTTACTAATTCTTTTCAAAAATAAAGAAATAAATGATGAAGAAAAATAAAATCTTATTGTAAATTGGAATTATAATAAAATTAACAAATTGATACATGAATTATTATTTATGAATAATAGTGATATTGATTTTTATTTGTTAAGAAAAATTATAGAGTTTTTTGAAATAGAAAGAAAAAATAATGGATTAATATATGATATTAATCTTTATCAAAAATATTTTGATAAAGATTTGACTATTAAAGAATCAATTAATAAATTTATATCAAAACATATTAGGGTTGATGAAGAAGAGAAAAAAATGATATTATCACTTTTTTTAATGTGATAGCTAGTTGTCATCGTTAAAGAATAATCAAAACAATTTTTTAATTATATATTATAATAAAAAATAGAAAACTTTATATATTAAATAAAAGTACTGTAATAATATAATTCAGTACTTTTTAAGTGTAAAAATACTAATAAATAAGCATAAATTAAAATTTTGAAAAATATAAAAATATGTTTATGTTATTTATAGTTATAGGATTTATTTTAAATGAAAAGGCAAAATTTATTAAAAGTAGAAGAAAAAATTTTTATTTAACATAAATATATTGGGAGAGTAATACATATGAATAATGAACATGAATGCTCTTGCAATAATAGTTATGAAAAGGCAAAAAAATTATAGAGGAAGCCAATAAAAATATCAAATATTGTTATATTCAAGGTCAAACCGGATCAAAAGGAGAAACTGGACCACAAGGGATACAAGGAGCTAAAGGTGATCCTAATGGAGTTGGAGCATATGGCGTAAGATATTCAGATTCCACTCAAAGATTTAAAATTACAGCCGGTACAGATATAATTATTCCACTTGAAAAAACTGGTACTGCAATTTTTACAGAGTATGACAGTTCTTATGCGATTGAAATAAGAAAATGTGGTTTATATCAAATTAGTTATTTTTTGAATTCTGCAACATCGGTAGATACTAATTATGTTGTTAGTATTAAAGCTTCTGGCACAAAATTGCCTGGTAGCCCAATAAAGGGTGAAGGGAAAGTAAATTCTATCAGCAGTGTAACCGGTTCTCTTTTATTTTCACTTGCTGAAGGTGATGAAGTAACATTGGTAATAACATCAGAGCAAGAAACTGATTTAATTTTTGATGGTACTACTAATGCTAAATTAAGCGTTATTAAATTAGATTAAAATTTAAGCCAATAAAGGCTTTTTTTATTGCTAAAAATAAATTAAAATGATAAAATTTTCTTAGTTTAAATAATAAAGTTAAAAATAATTTTTAAAATGTGAGGTGTAAAATATGAATGAAATTAAATGTCCAAAATGTGGTTCAATGTTTAAAATAGATGAACAAAACTATAATTCAATTTTAAAACAAATTAGAGATCAGGAGTTTTATAGCGAACTTAAAAATCGTGAGCAACAATTTGAAAATGAAAAAAAATCTGCTATTACAATCGCAAAAAATGAAATAGATAAAACTATGAATGAAAAAATAAATAGTTTAAACTTAGAAATTCTAAAATTAAAAAATGAACTAAAAACTAAAGATGAATTACAATCATCAATTTTAACAAATACAAAAATTAATACTGAAAATCAATATAAAGATGAAATAAATAAATTAAATTTGACAATTTCAAAATTAGAACAAGATATAAAATATAATGATACTATTCATAAATCAAAAATAGATGAGATAGTAAGTCAAAAGGAAAAAAATATAACTGATTTAAAAAATAAAATCGAACTAGATGGTAAAGAATATAAATTAAAAGAACAATCTCTAAAGGACAATTATGAAAACAAATTGAAAACTAAAGATGAAATGATTGCGTATTATAAAGATTTAAAAGCAAAGCAATCAACTAAAATGATAGGTGAATCATTAGAGAACCATTGTTATGCTGAATTTAATAAGTTAAGACCTTTATTTAAAAATGCATATTTTGAAAAAGATAATGATGCCAAAACTGGTTCAAAAGGTGATTTCATATTTAGAGATTATAGCGATGGAAATGAAGAGTTTGTTTCTATTATGTTTGAAATGAAAAATGAAGCAGATGAAACTGCAACTAAACATAAAAATGAAGACTTTTTCAAAGAATTAGATAAAGATAGAAAAGAAAAAAATTGTGAATATGCTGTTTTGGTTTCCCTTTTGGAAATAGATAATGATTATTATAATGATGGAATAGTTGATGTATCTTATAAATATGAAAAAATGTATGTAATAAGGCCACAATTTTTTATTCCTATTATTACTTTAATTAGAGGGGCAGCAATAAATACTTTAAAATATAAAAAACAATTAATAGAAATACAAAATCAAAATATAGATATTTCCCATTTTGAAGAAAATATGAATGCATTTAAGGAAGGTTTTTCTAGAAATTACAGATTAGCATCTGAAAAATTTAATAAAGCAATTGATGAAATAGATAAAACTATTGATCATTTACAAAAAACAAAAGAAGCATTATTATCAAGTGAAAATAATTTGAGATTAGCAAATAATAAAGCAGAAGACTTAACTATAAAAAAATTAACTAATAATAATCCAACTATGAAAAAAATGTTTGATGAGCTTGAGAGGAAAGACTAGGGTAGTTGATATGAATAGCGTTAAAATTAAAAAAACGGGTAATTTCTATTCTGTATATGAAAATGATGCATATATTATTTCTTATATTATGAAGTACAAGTTAGTGAATATTGGAAATGACAAGGTAAAGACTGGTTTTCCAATTTATCTTCTTGATGAAGTACTTTATTATTTAAAAAGAAATAAAATTTCATATATGGTAGATTACCCTAAAATAAATATTGATTTTGGTTCGGAAAACAGATATTTGAAATGTCTAAAGAAAGATTTACCAGCTGAATCATTATATTTTAATAAAAAATCAATGTTATCATTTTATGGTCATTTTTCTGTTCTATTTGATGGTGACTCTGAAATAGAAAATTATGAAATTGGTGTTAATATAGAAAGTTCTGCAGAGATTGTTTCAAAAGTTTATGAACATAACATAAATGATATTATTATATTAAATAGTGGTATTAGGGTTAAAATTATATCAAAGGAAATTTATAAAAAATAAAAATTTGAAAAAGATATAAAATTGTGCTATAATACCTAGTCCGAGGGGAATTTTATATGGAAAAACAGGAATTATATCATTTTCACAAAGCTGGCTGTTATGATCATTTTTGGAAGGTTGGAAATACAATTAATGTTTCAAACGATTTTAAGAGTTCAACATATAAAAGATTTTGTGATTTTACAACAGCGTCATCTACTTTTACAAAAGATAAAGCAAACTTGCAAGATGTTATAAATTATTATTTTGAATCTGGTGAAATTAATGGAAAAATAGCTATGAAAATTATTGATGAGGCATATAAGGTGTCTTTTAGAGCTAATGAGTTTAAAAGAGAATCAGCTTTAGAAAATTTTCGTGTAAATAATAACTATATGTATCCTAGTAGATTACATTCTATGTATTTAACAGACGAGAAAGGTATTTTGGAATGGAGTAAAAAATTTGGAAGAGCTAATTTGGAATTGTACAGAGTAGAGATAGAAGGCGATATATTTAAAACTAGTGAATTTTTTATACCTGATGAAACATTACCTTATGATAAGTTTTATGAAAAATCTTATTACTATTGGAATCCTAATTTTAAAAAGGCACCAGAAGATTCAAATGAATATTTAGCTCAAGGAAAAGTTTTAATAAAAGAAAAAATTAATATAAGTCATTAAGATGGCTTATATTTTTTATTTAATTAAATTTGCTAATAATGAAAAAAAGTGTTATAATTTTCTAGTACAATAAATAACAATTAATATGAGGTAGAGGTATTATAATGAAAAAAAAGAAAAAAGATAAAAAAATAAATCCAAAGACAAAAAAAGTAATTTATATATTTAGTTTGATTTCTTATATATGCTTCTTTATTATGTCGCTTTTATTAACAATTAATATTTTTAAACTTAATATGCTTCCTTTTAAATTTACATTTTTAATTTTTATAGTAGATATTATATTTCTAGCTATTTTTGGTATTTTATGCATAAACAAAAAGATTAAGTGGAAAATAAAGATAGTAAGTATTGTTATCTTAATAATTTTAAGTGCGTGTTTATTTTTTGCAAATCATTATATTGATAGAACAATATCATTTTTAAAAACTATAACTACTAGCAATTATAAGATTGAAAATTATTATGTTTTGGTTCTAAAAGATAGTAAATTATCTAGTGAATCTGATTTACTTGATAAAAAAGTGGGTTATGTTAATAATTTAGGTACAACAAATGAGGCCTTAGAAAAATTAAAGGGTGAAGTTGTATTTGAAAATGTAACAAGTAAAAATATATTTGAATTAGGCAATTCTTTAATAAAAAAAGAAGTTGATGCTATTTTACTTGCTGATTATCATAAAAGTATTTTGGATGAACAAATAGAAGATTTTGATTCAAAAGTGAAAATTCTTTATAAATTTTCAATAAAAAAAGAATCTAAAGTTGAAGCTGATGAAATTGATGTAACAAAAAAATCATTTAATATATTTTTAAGTGGAATAGATACCTATGGTGAAATAGATTCGGTAGCAAGAAGTGATGTTAATATGGTTGTTACTATAAATCCAATTACAAAACAGGTTTTACTAACATCCATTCCAAGAGATTATTATGTAAATCTTTCTTGCTATAATGAAAAAGATAAATTAACACATGCAGGTATGTATGGAATAGATTGTTCTATTGGTACAATTGAAAATTTACTTGATATAGATATCAATTACTATGTGAGAGTTAATTTTTCTTCACTTATAAAATTAGTTGATGTTTTAGAAGGCGTTGATGTTTACTCTGAATATACATTCAACACGTATGGTTATCAGTTTTATGAAGGATATAATACTGTAAATGGTGAATATGCACTTGCTTTTGCAAGGGCTAGATATAATTTTATAGATGGTGATAGGCAACGTGTTAAAAATCAACAAGCTGTTATAACAGCAATTGTAAATAAAGCTATGAGTCCAAAAATAATAAATAAATATACAAACATTCTAGACGCATTAAATGATTCATTTCAAACAAATATGGGAATGACTGAAATTCAAAAACTTGCTAAATTTCAAATTGATAAGATGCCAAAGTGGAATATTGCGTCTGTAAGTTTAAATGGTAGTGACTCAGAAAATTATACATATAGTTATGGTACTCAAAAATTGTATGTTATGGAACCAGACTATACAACTGTTGATTATGCACATAATGTTATTGAAAAAGTTATGAATGGTGAGCAAATAGATTTAAAGAGTACTACAACAAATCCAAATCAAGGTACAAATAATTCAGTTAAAGCTACTACTAAAACAACTACTCAAACATCACAAGTTACATCAAGTACTACAACTAGTACTACAACTAGTACTAGTACTACCACAACTACAGTTACAACAGCTAAACCAACAACAACTACGACAACAACTACTACAACTAAGAAAAATGATGATAATTCGACTAATAATGAAATGAGTGGTGTTAATAATTCAGATACTAATGAAAATCCAGATGAATTAAATAATGAATAAAGATTAAAAATAAAAAAAGAAATTTGCTTTTTTTATTTTTTTTGTTTATAATTAACTAAGGTGATATTATGCAAGATGCAATTAAACGAATTTTTGATTATTCACTAGAAGAAATAATGGGAGTTAGATTTGGCGAATATGCAAAGTCTATTATTCAAGAAAGAGCACTTCCTGATGTTCGTGACGGTTTAAAACCAGTCCAAAGAAGAATTTTATATGGTATGTATAGAGATAAAAATACATTTGATAAAGCCTATAAAAAATCAGCAAAAACTGTTGGTAACGTTATGGGACAATACCATCCACATGGTGATTCTTCAATATATGAAGCTATGGTTAGAATGAGTCAGTGGTGGAAACAAAATGCTATTACTGTTGATATGCACGGAAATAACGGTTCTATGGATGGCGATAGTGCTGCTGCTATGCGTTATACAGAAGCAAGATTATCAAAAATTAGTAATGAACTTTTAAAGGATATTGATAAAGATACAATTTTGTGGACTTGGAATTATGATGATACTTTACTAGAGCCAACTGTGTTACCAGCAAAATTTCCAAATTTACTTGTCAATGGTTCAACTGGTATTAGTGCAGGATATGCTACAAATATCCCTCCACATAATTTAAAAGAAATAATTGATGCGACTATTTATTTAATGGATAATCCTGATGCTTCTTTAGATGATATTATGAATATTGTTAAAGGTCCTGATTTTCCAACCGGTGGAATAGTAGAGGGAATAAATGGTATTAGAGAATCATTTAAAAGTGGTCGTGGGAAAATAATTGTCAAATCTAAATATGAAATTGGACAAAACAAAGGAAAAAAACAAATAATTATTACAGAAATTCCTTTTGATGTTAATAAAGCTGCATTAGTAAAAAAAATAGATGATATTAGAATTGATAAAAAAATAGATGGAATAGTAGAGGTTAGAGATGAATCGAATCTTGACAATCCAGAAACAATAGTTATTGATTTAAAAAAAGATGCTAATTGTGATTTAATATTAAACTATTTACTAAAAAATACAGAAATGCAAATATCATATAATTATAATATGGTATCGATTGTTAACAATCGTCCAATGACACTAGGAATTATCGATATATTAAAGGCTTATATCGAACATCAAAAAGAAGTTGTAACTAAAAAAACAAAATTTGATTTAGAACATGCTAAGGCACGTATGCATATAGTAGAAGGTCTTATTAAAGCGCTATCTATTTTAGATGAGATAATTGCAATTATTAGATCAAGTAAAAATAAAAGTGATTCAATAAATAACTTAGTTTTAAAATTTGATTTTACAGAAAAACAGGCTACCGCAATTGTGGATTTACAATTATATAGATTGAGTAATACTGATGTAACTGAATTGTTAGAAGAACAAAAGAATTTACAAAAAATTATTAAATCTTTAGAAAGTATTTTAGCAAGTAGTAAAAAGTTAGCGGATGTAATTAAAAAAGAACTAATTAGAATAAAAGAAGAATATGGTGTGGATAGAAAAACAGTTATTAAAGAAGAAATAACAGATATAAAAATTGATACAACAGAATTATTACCAAAAGAAGATTGTGTTGTTATTGTAACACATTATGGTTATGTTAAAAGAACATCATTAAGAAGTTTTAATTCTAGTGAAGAAGGTGTAGTTACTGTAAAGGATGGTGACTATGTGGTATGCCAATCATCTATGAATACACTAGATACAATTTTAATTTTTACTGATTTAGGAAATTATCTATTCGTACCAGTTTATGAATTGCCTGATTTAAAGTGGAAAGAATTAGGAAAACATATAAGTAACATAATTAAATTAAATGAAGACGAAAATATTATTGAGGCCTTTCCAATATATAATTTTGATTCAAAGCAATATATAACTATATTTACTAAAAATGGTATGGTAAAGAGAACTAGTTTATCCGACTTTAAAGTACAAAGGTATTCAAAATCAATAACTTGTATAAAGTTAAAAGATGATGATAAAGTAGTTTCAGTTTGTTTAAATAATTCTGGTGATATATTAGTTACAACATATCTAGGTTATGGATTAAGATATAAACTTGAAGAGGTACCTATTGTAGGTCTTAAAACAAGTGGTGTTAAAGCAATAAATTTAAAAGATGATTATGTAGTAAATGGTTGTGTTTTTTCTAGTAATATTAATGAATATTTAGTTTTAATAACAAATAAGAATACTGCAAAACGAATACATTTAAGTGAATTTGAATATATCAGTAGAGCTAAAAGAGGCATTCAAATTATAAGAGATGTTAAAACAAATCCTTATAATATTTTAAAAACTTTCATAGTTGCCAATAAAGATACACTAGGTATAAAAACAAAAGATGATATATTTAGTGTAAAATCAACAGAAATACCAATTTTAGATAGATATTCAACTGGCACAAATATATGCAAAAGCAGCATAATTGATGCTTTTAAAGAAAGTAGGTTAATAACAAAAGATTCTATTTTGGAAGATGAAAAAGTAACAATAAATGAGAAACCAGTTTTAGATAGTATTGATAGTAAAATAATGACTATAGATGATTTTTTAGATGATTTTAAAATATAAAATAATTTTAATTTTAAAAAAGTATTTTACTTTTAAAAAAATTGTGATATACTGTATATGATATTTTATGCTAGAGTATGAATATTCTAGTTAATAGTAGAGTAAAGAGGGGAAATAATATGGATAATGGATTAGAGTTTATGAATACTAATGATAATGTATTAAGTGAGAATAATAATGATTTCTATGACAAAGAAATAATGGATATTGATGATAGTAAAAATTTGTTGGACGATGATTTTGACTCTATTGGAGAAGAATTAAATGATGATAACTTTTCGTCACTTGTGGATTCTAAAAATGATGAGGAATTGAAACCTGCACAATTTGAAACAATAGCTCCTGCTGAAAACAATGGACAAATTTCTAATTTAAATGAAAATGAACAAGCAAGTATGGAAACTGATTTAAAAAAAGAAACTGTTCCTGAAAATCAAATTGTTGAAAGTAATTCAAATGTTGAAAATACTGATGCACTTTCGGACTTTGACTCTTTATTTAATAATTTATATACTGATGTTGTTGGCGCAAATAACTTTATTTCAAATCTAATTGAAAAAAAATCTTCATTAAATAAAAATGAGAAATCTTTAGAAGAAGTTAAAGAAAAGTTTGAGCATGAAAAAGAAGAATTCGATAGATATGTTGCAGAACAAAAGAAAGCAATTGAAAAAGAAAAACAACAATGTGATGAATATGTTGCTACACAACGTCAAAGAATCGAAAGTGAAGAGGCAAAATTTAATGAAGATGTTTTAGCAAAAAATACAGAACTTGATTTACTAGAGCAATCATTAAATATTACAAAAGAACAATTAGAAACTGAAAAGGAACAATTTGAAGATTATAAAAAAGTTGAAGAAGAAAAAATTAGAAATGATAAGAATAAGCTGGAATCAGATAGAAGTCAATTTGAAAAAGAAAGAGAATTAACTCAAAAAAGTTTGAAAGAAAGACAAGATGAATTATCAACAAAAGAACAAGAATTTGCTAAATATAAAGATTTGGAGCAATCTAAAATTGATTCAGAAAAAGAACAATTTGAAAAAGAAACAGGTGTGATTCGTCAAGGACTTGAAAATTCACAAAAAGAATTAGCATTCAAACAAGAACAATTTTCTAAATATAAAGAAGTTGAAGAGAAAAAGTTAGAGTTAGAAAATAAAAATTTAGCTCAAAGTTGTGCTAGATTTAAAACATTAGTTTCTCAATTTAATACAAGTTTTGCAAAATTACCTAATGATAATAAGGAATAATTAAATGTCTTTGAGTAATGTTGAAAAAACAATTTCAAACGATAATGAAATTGATTTAGATAAAGATTTTATTATCGATAATAGTTTAAACTATAGTTCTGATGTTAGTGATATTAGCAGAAAAAAAGATGGTAGTGGTAATACTAAAAAAGAATCTGTAGATATTGGGAATATTTTTGAACGTGCTAATAATAATGTAAAGGAAGCAACAAATATTTTTCAGAAGAATTTGATCTTAAAACAGCAATTAGAAGAAAAAATCAAAAAATTTAATTTGGAAAAAGATGCATTTGAAAAAAATAAAGAATTGGAATATGAAAAAATCAAAGAATATAAAAAAAATGCATATGAAAAATTAAAACAAAAGAAATTAGTTATTGAAAAGAGTATCGATGAATTAAAGCAACAACAAGAAAAATTAAATAATGAAAAATTGTCATTTCAAGAAAAGCGTAAGCAAGAAATAGAAAAAATTAAGGAAGAAAGACAAAAAAATATTGATTTTATGAAAGAAAAAAAATTACAACTAGAGAAGTTAGAACAAGAATTAAAGTTTGAAAGAGAAAATTTAAATGAAGAAAAAGAACAATTAAAATTAGATCAAATTCAGTGTGAAAGTGATAAAAGTGAACTAGCAAATAATTTGATTAAATTTAATGAATTAGTTGGTGAATTTACAATTGGTATTGAAAAATTTAGTGATGAAAATTAAGGTTCTTTGTCAAATAGTGTTGGTCAACAATAAATTTGATAAATGAATTGTGATTATAAGGGATGATGAAAATCA
>CAKOYE010000001.1 GCA_934130485.1 uncultured Bacilli bacterium | reverse complement strand
TAATAAAGAAATATAAATAGAAAGGGATCAATCAATAGGAAATTAATTAATATTTCTATAAGATTGATTATACGTGAAGATTATGAAAATAAGTGATGTAGATATAAATAAAGTTACCCCAATGATGCAACAATATATTGAAATAAAAAATAATAATCCTGATGTAATTATATTTTTTAGATTAGGCGATTTTTATGAAATGTTTTTTGAAGATGCCATAAATGTATCACGAGAGTTAGAATTAACTTTAACTGGTAAAAATGCCGGATTAGATGAAAAAATTCCTATGTGCGGTATTCCTCATCATGCTGCTAATATATATATTGAAAAATTAGTAGATAAAGGTTATAAAGTAGGTATTTGTGAACAATTAGAAGATCCTAAATTAGCGAAAGGAATTGTAAAACGTGACTTAATTCAAATAATAAGTAAAGGTACAATCATTGATAATGAGTCACTAAATGAAAAAGATAATAATTATATTGGAAATATATTGGATTTTGATCATGCTTATGGGTTAAGTTATGCAGATATTTCAACAGGAGAAATTTTTGTAATGTTGATAGAGCATAATATAACAAAAATAGTAAGTGAAATAGTAAGTATTGGTATAAAAGAAATAATTGCTCATTCTAAAGTAGATTCTGCTATTATTTCACTTTTAAAAAATCAATTTAAATTAACTGTAACTATAAATGATGAAATTGTAGATAATAAAGAATATAATTATATATATGAAAATATAGGTGATGTACGTTATATTGAAACAATTAAACATTTATTAACTTATATAACTTCTACACAAAAAAGAAATTTATCACACCTGCAAGAAGCAGTTATTAAAGAAAATAAAAATTATTTAAAAATGGATATTCATACTAAGAGAAATCTAGAATTAACTGAAACATTACGTTTAAAACAAAGAAATTATTCTCTTATATGGTTACTTGATAAAACAAAAACAGCAATGGGTTCAAGAATGCTTAAAAGTTTTATAGAAAATCCATTAATTAATAAAGATGAAATAAATAGAAGACTTGATACTGTAGAAATTTTGTTAAAAGAATTTATTTTAAAAAGCGATTTACAGGAATTATTGTTTGAAGTATATGATATAGAAAGATTAAGTGGTAGAATTGCTTTTGGAAATGCGAATGCTAGAGATTTATTACAACTTAAAAATTCTCTAAAAGTTTTGCCAGAAATAAAGAATATTTTAAATAAAATAAATTTTTATAAAAATATAGAAGAAATTCCTGAATTATATGACTTATTAGAAAAAAGTATATATGAAAATCCACCAATATCAATAAAAGAAGGATATTTAATAAAGGAAGGCTTTAATAGTGAGTTAGATGAATTAAAAGATTTAAGAAAAGGTGGAAAAGATTTTGTAGCAAGATTTGAAGCTGAAGAAAGAGAAAAAACTGGAATAAAGAATTTACGTGTTGGATATAATCGTGTATTTGGTTATTATATAGAAGTTTCAAAAGGAAATACTAATTTAATAAAAGAAGAATATGGTTATGAAAGACGTCAAACTTTAGCTAATTGTGAAAGGTATATAAGTCCAATATTAAAAGAAAAAGAAGATTTGATTTTAAATGCAGAGGAAAAAATAATAAATTTAGAATATGATATTTTTACAACCATTCGTGAAAAAATAAAAGAATATATTCCTAGATTACAAAATATTGCAAAAGTTATAAGTGAAATAGATGTATTACAATCTTTTGCAACTGTTACAGAGGAAAATAACTATGTACGTCCTATTATAAGTGATGAAAGGCGTGTTTCTATAATCGATGATAGACACCCTGTTATTGAAAAAGTTATTCAAGATGAGTATGTTCCAAATGATATCATAATGGATGAAAATACTAATATTTTACTTATTACAGGCCCTAATATGGCAGGTAAGTCAACATATATGCGACAATTTGCAATTACTGTAATAATGACACAAATTGGTTGCTTTGTTCCAGCTAATAAGGCAACATTACCAATATTTGATGCGATATACACAAGAATTGGTGCCAGCGACGATTTAGTAAGTGGTGAATCAACTTTTATGGTTGAAATGAATGAAGCAAATAACGCAATTTCAAATGCTACGCAAAATTCACTAATTTTATTTGATGAATTAGGTCGTGGTACTGCAACATTCGATGGTATGGCACTTGCACAATCTATTATTGAATATATTCATGATAAAATAAAATGTAAAACTTTATTTTCTACTCATTATCATGAATTAACAGATTTAGATAATAATTTGGAAAATTTAAAAAATATTCATGTTAGTGCAGTAGAAGAAAATGGTAATGTAACATTTTTGCATAAAATAGAAAATGGAAGTGTCGATAAAAGTTATGGTATTCACGTTGCTAAATTAGCTTCCCTTCCAGATTCTTTAATTAAAAGAGCAGATCAAATCTTAAAAGTTTACGAAAATAAAGAAAGAAAAAGAGATATAAAAATACAAGAATCATTACCTATTGATGATTTAATTAATGAAACTAAAAACGAAATAGAAGAAGAAATTAAGGCGTTAGATCCATTATCTATTACTCCAATAGAAGCTATGAATATCTTATATAAATTAAAAGAAAAGGTAAAATAATTATGAAAGATGATTTAAATAATTTTAATTTGATTAATATTTTTAAAAATTACATTATAGTTTGGTTGATGTAGAAAATATAATGTATATGGTAGAACAATTAGTTCTTCTGATGATTCTGATATACTTATATTAGTTACTGAAAATAAAAAAATTTATATGAAAAGAATATATGGATAGGATGGTTATTATGAATATTTTAAAAAAAGAAAATTGGTGGGTATGGTTATTACTTATGTTTTTTTCCGGTGGTAGTGATGTATTTTGCCTAGGCGCATTATGCGATTGTTATAATAAGGATGCCTGGTATGCTAAAGGTAGAAATTGGGCTATAGGATTTCTGTGTTTTATAGTACCAGGTTTAATAATGATTAGTATTTTTCATATTCAAATATTATGTCAAACTGCGGCTAAATTAAAAGTCAAAGGCAGTGAAATTTATCTATCATATTATATTTGGTTATTATGTTTAATAATTCCTATATTCGGATGGATTTTCCTATTTGTTATGTTTATTTATTTACATATTTATATTATTGTTGCACTTTATGATGGTAATGTTGAGGAGTTAATTAAGGAGTAGTTATGAAAAAATATTTTATTTGTAGTTTAGTATTCTTAAGTTTAATTACAGGTTGTGGTAAGAAAGGTGAAGAAGTAAAGAAAAATGATAGTGATATTAAAGATGAAGTAGTAGAAAATAAAGAAAATAAAAAAATAAGTATTATAGATACTGAGTCTGATTCTAGACCTGTTGCAGTAATGATCAATAATCACCCACTAGCAGTACCAAATCATGCTGGATTACAAGATGCCTATATAACTTATGAAATAGTTGTTGAAGGAGGATTAACAAGATTAATGGCTGTATTTAAAGATCAGAATACAGCTAGAATTGGTTCAGTTAGAAGTTCAAGACATTATTACTTAGATTATGTTTTGGAAAATGACGCTATTTATACTCATTTTGGATATTCTGATATAGCAAAAAATGATATTAGTGCACTTGGTATAAATAATGTAAATGGTCTTACAGATTCTGGATTTTTTAGAGATAATAGCTTAAATGTCCCTTATGAACATACTGCGTTTACTAGTATGGAAAATATTTTAAATGTTGCAAGAAATAAAGGATATCGTATGACTAGTAGCAAAAAAACACTTTTAAATTATAGTCCAACTTTAATTAATTTAGAAAAAGAAAATGGTAGTATTAAAGCATATAATGTTAGTATAAATTATTCATACAGTCAAAATACTAGTTATACCTATGATGAAGTAAATCAAAATTATAAAAGATTTGTTAATGGTAATCCTCATGTTGATGCGATAACAAAAAATCAATATACTTATAAAAATATAATCGTTCTAAAAGTAGAAAATTATTCTTTAGATGGTTATTTACAAAATTTGAATAATATTGGTACAGGAGATGGTTATTATATAACTTGTGGTTATGCTATTCCTATTAAATGGAATAAAAAATCTAGAGATGAGCAAACCATTTATACTGATTTAAATGGTAATGAAATAAAAGTTAATGATGGAAATACATTTATACAAATTCAACCAATAAATGAAACATTAACAATAAATTAAATAGAAAATACTATTTAATTTTTTATATTTATGATAAAATGATGGTGGTGATAATATGGAACAAGTAAGTAGAAGTGAATTAAGAAAACAAATAATGACAATTTTATATCAAATAAATATATATGATAATAGTAAAATGAAATATAATGTTGATGATATAATTAAAGAGGTAAGTCCTATTGAAAATGAATTTATAAAAGATACTGTATATGGAGTAATTACTTATAAAAACGAAATCGATGAACTTGCAAACAAGTATTTAAATAACTGGTCAATTTCAAGACTTGGCAATACTGATCAAGCTATTTTAAGAATGGGTATATATGAACTTTTATATACTGACACTCCAGAAGTTGTTTCTATAAATGAAGCAATTGAACTTGCTAAAGCATATAGCGACGATGATGTAAGAAAAATGATAAATGGAGTTTTGGATAAAGTATATCATAACAAATAGGAGCATTTATGAATAATGATAAGTATTTAAGTGTTACAGCTCTAACAAAATATTTAAAGTATAAATTTGATGTAGATGAACATTTAAAAACAGTTTACTTAAAAGGTGAAATATCAAATTTTAAATCTCATACTACAGGGCATTTATATTTTTCTATAAAAGATGAAAACAGCAAAATTAACGCGATTATGTTTAGTGCTAATGCAAAAAAAATAGTATTTACACCCATTGATGGTATGAAAGTTTTGGTTAGGGGACGTATTACTATATATGAGGCAACTGGTAACTATCAAATATATATAGATGAAATGTTAGAAGATGGTGTTGGAAATTTATATATAGCATTTGAACAATTAAAAGAAAAATTATCGAAAGAAGGATTATTTGATTCGAGGTTTAAGAAGAAAATACCTAAAATTCCTTCTAGAGTTGGTGTAGTAACCGCTCAAACTGGTGCCGCAATTAAAGATATTTTATCTACAATTAAAAGAAGATATCCAATTTGTGAAGTAATTTTATTTCCAAGTTTGGTACAAGGTGAAGCAGCAGCTGGTGATATTGTAAAAAATATAAAAATGGCAGAAAATTATGACTTAGATGTTTTAATTGTAGGTAGGGGTGGTGGATCAATTGAAGATTTATGGCCTTTCAATGAAGAAATAGTAGCACGTGCAATATTTGAGAGTAGTATTCCAGTAATTAGTGCAGTAGGTCACGAAATTGATTATACAATCGCTGATTTTGTAGCCGATTTAAGAGCTCCAACTCCAACAGGAGCAGCAGAATTAGCAGTACCTAATTTAGTAGATTTAAAAAAACATATAGGACAGTTAAAAATACGTTTAAATGAAAATGTTTTAAAAGTAATTAATTATCAAAAATTATATTTAGATAGTTTAAAAAATTCTTTCGTAATTAAAAACCCTTTAATTATGTATGATAATAAAAAGCAGAAACTTGATTCTATTATAGAAAAGTTAAATAATATATTAAAAATTAAAATGGATAAAAATATTGATAAATTAAAATTTTTAAAGAATAGTTATATTTTAAAAAACTCTGATATTTTATATAAATCAAAAAGAGATGATTTAAATAATATAATAGAGAAATTAGAATTAATTAATCCATTAAAAGTTTTAAAAAGAGGATACAGTGTTGTATATAAAGATGATTTTATTATAAATAGTGTAGATAATTTAAATAAATCTGACAAATTAAAAATTAAATTATCTGATGGTAACGTAATAACTAAAATAGAAGAGTTGGTGAAAGATAATGGCTGAGAAAAAGCAAAAATTTGAAGATAAAATAACAGAATTAGAAGCAATAATTAATGAACTAGAAAATGGAAATATTCCATTAGAAGACTCAATAGAAAAATACACTAAAGCAATGAAGTTAGTTAAAGAATGTGATGAAGAGTTAAAAAGTGTAGAAGAAAAAGTTAATAAAATAGTATTAGAAAATGGTACTTTAGAAGAATTTAAATTAGAAGAAAGCAATTAAAATAATTGTTTTTTTATTGTGTTTTTTGTATAATTATATTAGAGGGTAGGAGTTAGTTATGAGAGAAATTGATATGATATTTAATTTTGGTGAAACATTTGTTGAAATAAAAGATATTATATTAGAAGAAATATTAAAATATTACGATAAAGAAGAGCAGGAAAATATAAAAAATAGAATTGATAATACTTTATTTATTTTTTATGATGACAATAAATTAAAGGTGCGAATACTTGAAAAAGAAATTTTTAAATATAAAGAGACATTACTTGCAGAATTAAATGAAAAACTAAATTTAAAAGATAAAAATGGTAAGGATTTGATTTCTTCTCTTAAAAGTGGAAATAATCTTTTTTCTCAAATAATAAATAAAGATATATATACTGAAGATGAGATGAAGGAAAATTATTTTAATGATATATATACTAAAATTTTCAAATCACTTGATTTTGATTTAAATTATGAAGATGATTTAATAGAACAAGTAAGAAATAATGAAGAGTATTATAGAATAGTTAAAAATATATATAATGAAATTTCAATTTCTAAGTCTAAATATGATAGTTTTGAAAATTATATTAAAGTCAAATACAAAAATATTTATGATGATAGTAGAATTCAAATAGAAAATGAGATAAAGTACCAAAAAGAATATTGCAAATTATTTTTAAAATACTTAGACAGCAATAATTTATTAAATAAAAGAGATAAAGAAAGATTAAAATCAGATACTGCTTATTGTTTATTTATGTATGATTGTAATAACATTTTCTTTGATGAAAAGTTTAAATTTGGTAAATCAGATTACGTTATTGATAATAATTTATCTAATGCACATCCAAAAGAATGTGAAGATGTAATTAATTATTTAAATGAGTGTGGTATAGAAAAAGAAAATTATTATCCTTTATTAGAGAATGTGCGAAAATATAGAGAATCAATTGAAAATCATTATTTATTAAATACAATAGGTAAAGAAAAAGAGTTTAAAAAAATAGTTGAGTGGATGTCCAAATATTTGGTTGAAAACGAAGCAGCAATTGAGAAAAAAGAAAAATTAACAAATAATGATAAAATTTTTTTACTAAAAATTGTGATGGCCAAAAACAATTATAATATACCTGGTCATGCATGGTGTGGATATAGGACATATAAAAATGATGAAACAATAATATTTAACAAAAGATTAAGTTATTTAAAGTTTTCTGCTACAATGGCATATATTGAAAACGTAGATTTTTTTGAAGTTTTAGTTCATGAAATGATACATGATGTAGATGGAGCAATTAAGGATCCAGGGTATTTAAATGAAATCTTAGTTGAAAAGTTTGCCTTAATTATATATGAAAAAGTTAAACCAAAATTAGAAAAAAAATATCCATTCATTGATTTTAATCATAAATCAACTCAAAATGATTACCATAAACTTTTCCCTATATTTGATAGTATTATAGATAACAATCTTATGAAATATATAGAATGCAAAGGAATAGAAAATAAACCTTGTACTTTATATGAATATTTTGGTACAGAAAATATTGAGGAATTAATAAAGTTGATTGATGAAACATTTAATAAAATAAAAATAAAAGGACTAGATTCAAGTGATTTATTAAAAGATACAGAATTAATGAATAAAGTAAAAATTTTAAAAGATAGCATAGATAATTATATTTTATCAAATGAAAAAGAAAGTAATATAAAATTAAGATAGTTATTTAATAAAAATTAGGTAAATTTTTCCACCTAATTTTTTATTTTATTTAATAGACACAAACAAATATTCGTGATATAATTTTCAAGGTGAAATATATGAAACGTGTATATGCTTGTATTGATTTAAAAAGTTTTTATGCATCATGTGAATGCGTTGAAAGAAATCTTGATCCATTAACGACTAATTTAGTAGTTGCAGATTCATCTAGAACAGAAAAAACAATTTGCCTAGCTGTAACTCCCTCTTTAAAAAAATATGGTTTATCTGGTAGATCAAGACTATTTGAAGTAGTATCTAAAGTAAAAAAAATAAATTATGAGAGAAGAAAAAACAATTCATATAAAAGTTTTATATCTAAATCTTATAATGATATTGAATTAGAAAGAAATAAAAACTTAGAATTAGATTATATTATAGCTCCTCCAAGAATGAAATTATATATGAAATATAGTACTAAAATATATAGTATTTATTTAAAATATTTATCTAAGGATGATATATATGTTTATTCTATTGATGAGGTTTTTTGCGATATAACATCGTACTTAAAACTTTATAATCTTTCCTATGAAGAATTAATTACTAAAATAATTAAGGATATATATGATACAACTGGTATAACAGCAACAGCTGGAATAGGCGATAATTTATATTTGGCTAAGATTGCAATGGATATAGAAGCAAAACATGAAAATGCTAATGAATTTGGTGTTAGAATAGCATACCTAAATGAATTTTTATATAGAAAAAAATTGTGGAATCATACACCAATTACTGATTTTTGGAGAGTAGGTAGAGGATATGCTAAAAGATTAGAACAATATCAAATTTATACTATGGGTGATATTGCTAGAGTTTCAATTGACAACGAAGACTTACTATATAAATTATTTGGTGTTAATGCAGAACTATTAATAGATCATGCTTGGGGATATGAACCTTGTACAATTATAGATATAAAAAATTATAAACCGGAGTCAAGTAGTATAAGTTCTGGTCAGGTTTTACACTGCCCTTATAATTATTCTAAAGCTAAATTAATTGTTTTAGAAATGACAGAATTATTAACGCTAGAATTAGTAGAAAAAAAGTTAGTAACAGATCAATTAGTTTTAAATATTGGTTATGATATTAGTAATTTAACAAATACTAATAATGTTAATAATTTTGAAATAGTGGTTGATCAATATAGTAGAAAAATACCTAAACCTACTCATGGAACTATAAATTTAGATTTTAAAACATCTTCAACTAAAATAATATTAGAAAAAATAGAACAATTGTATGATAGAATTGTAAATAAAAATCTTTTAATTAAAAGAATAAATATATGTGCAAGTAGAGTTTATGAAGAAATAGAAAAAATAGAGATTAAAGAACAGTTAAATCTTTTTGATTATAATAAACCAAATATGCAGAGTATTAATCATAACTCTTTAATCGAAGAAAATAAACTTCAAAATATATTACTAGACATTAAGAAAAAATATGGTAAAAATTCAATTTTAAAAGGTATGAATTTGTGTAATGGTGCTAGAACTATAGAAAGAAATAATGAAGTAGGAGGACATAGGGCGTGAAAAATTATGAAGACATAATTGATATAAAATATAATGGTATTAAAAATCACAAAAAAATGTCTATTTTCAATCGTGCTTTTCAATTTGCCCCTTTTCGTGCTTTAACGGGTTATACTGAGTCTATAGAAGAAGAATCTAGAATCACTAGCAATAAATGTATTTTAACCGAAGAACAAAATTATATTATAAATAAAAAAATTAATATCATAAAAAACTATATTAACAAAGAAAAATTTAATTTTATATATTTTATTAAAGATAAAATCAAAGATGGAGGAATTTATAAAAGTATAAATGATTATGTGATTAAAGTAGATGAAGTAAAAAATTTAATAATATTAAAAAATAATATTAAAATTAATTTTAATGACATTATAGACATTAATAGTAATATTTTTGATGATTAATTTTTGGAAGAAACTTACTTTCATATCTATAATAAATCTATACATAATAATAATGTGGTCTATATTGAATGAAAAGGAGATGTTAAAGTGTTTTTTAAAAAACTCAAAAAAACATTAACTTGCTTTCTTCTTTCATTATTTATTATACCAAGTAGTGCCTTAGCTTATTCAGATTATATAATAGCTGGTGGAGAAAATATTGGGATTGAACTTAATAGTAAAGGTGTTATTATTGTTGGAACATATAAAATTGGTAATAATGATCCATCAGCTGTTGCAAAATTACAAATTGGCGATAGATTAGTTTCAATTGAAAATGAGGATGTAAATAATATTCAGGAAATGGTTGAAAAGATTAACAATTATAATGAATATGATACTATTGAAGTTGGATATATTCGAGGTAAAAGCCTAAAAAAAACCAAATTAACTTTATATAAAGATGATAACAACGTAATAAAAACTGGTCTTTATGTAAAAGATAGTATAACAGGTGTTGGAACATTAAGTTTTATTGACCCTGAAACTAAACTTTTTGGAGCTCTAGGACATGAAATAATCGAAAAAAATAGTGGACAAATATTAGAAGTTAAAGACGGCAAGATATTTGAAACTGATGTAACAAGTATTCAAAAATCAGAAAATGGTAATCCAGGTGAAAAAAATGCTAGATTTTATACCGATAAAGTAAATGGTGATATATTTGAAAATACAAAGCAAGGTATTTTCGGAAATTATCTAAGTACTATACCTGATAAAAAACTTTATAAAGTTGCAAAAGTAAATGATATTAAAAAAGGAGAAGCAAAAATATTAACCGTTTTAAATGATTCTAATATCAAAGAATATTCTATAAATATTTTAAGAATTTCAAACGATGATCAAAAAACAAAAAACCTTATGTTTGAAATAACTGATAAAGAATTATTAGAAAAAACAGGTGGAATTATTCAAGGAATGAGTGGTTCTCCAATTATTCAAGGTGATTATATAATTGGTGCAGTAACTCACGTAGTAGTAGATGATCCAACTAAAGGATATGGTATATTTATTACAAATATGTTAGAAGAAGCTGAAAATTAAAGAGTGATTTATTCACTCTTTTATGATATATTATAGATAACTGTTTTGTAAAATTTATAAAAGTAGTATAATGTATGTATAATATGTTTGAGTAAAAATTTATTAGAATGGGGAAATGAATATGAAAAAAGTGTTATTAAATACTTTAATATGTATAACTATATTGCTTAATATTACAGGATGTAAAGTAACAAAGAAAGAAAACAATAGTACTGGTGAAATAGATACAAAAGCTGAAATAATAAAGAGTAATGAGAAAAATATAAATTATTCTAAAACAATAGATAATATTAAAATTGACTTAAATATTCCAAGTGGTTGGAAATATGAAGAAATAGAAAATGATAACAAGGATGATTTTTATAAATTTGCCTTAAAATTATATAAAAATGATGAAAATCAATATGCAATGCTATATATTTATAATAATCCATTTAGTGTTTGTGGAACTGGAAGAAAAACTGAAGATATAATTTTAAATAATGGTAAAAATTCAATTGTTGGTTATTATGATAATTCTAAATATTGGAGTGATATATCATTTTTTAGCATAAATGAAAATATAGCTGTTATAAATAATAATTTAAAAGATAATGAAGCAGATGAAGTAATTAATTTTATTAAAACTTTAAATATAACAGAAGTTAATTAATAAAATTAAGATAATGAGGATTTATGTATAAGAAAATATATTTAGAAATTACTAATAATTGTAATTTAAGTTGTAATTTTTGTGCGAAAAATAAAAGAACAAAAGTTTTTTTAGACGAAGAAAAATTCCATATAATATTAGATAAAATTAAACCGCATACTAAATATTTATATTTTCATCTTATGGGAGAACCATTACTACATCCTAAAATAAATGAATATATAGATTATGCCAGCAAAGATTTTTTCATAAATATTACCACAAATGGTTATTTAATTAATAAGATCAAAAACAATAAGAATATTAGACAATTAAATATTTCACTTCATTCATTTGATGAGTTTAATATTACATTAGAAAAATATATGAATAGTATATTTGAGAGTATAGATATCTTATCAAAACAAACATATATATCGCTTAGATTATGGGTAAAAAATAAAGATACAATAAATATACTAAATTTAATAAATTAAAAATATAATTTAAGTATAACATTAGAAGATTTAGAAAACAAAAAATTCATAAAAATAAAAGACAATGTTTTTATAAATAATTTTCATGAATTTATATGGCCTAATTTAAATAATAAAAATATTTATCAAAAAGGTACTTGTTATGCACTAAGTGATCACATTGGTATACTTGTTGATGGAACTATAGTACCATGCTGTCTTGATTCAGAAGGAACCATAAATTTAGGAAACATTTTTTCATCTGATATAAATGAGATAAAAAATACTAAAAGATATATAAATATGTTAGAGGGTTTTAAAAATCATAAAAAGTGTGAATTATTATGTAAAACCTGTAATTTTTTGGATAGGTGATTTTATGTTAAAAGTAAAAAAATATAACTTAATCAATAAAAAAATTAATAATAAACAAAAAATATTATTAATTGCGGATATTCATTTATGCAATAATTATAATATTAATATTTTAGATGATATTATAAATAATGTTAAAATTCAAAAGCCAAACTTTATTTGCATATGTGGTGATATTATAGATGAATTTAGTGTTTTAGAAAAAAAAGAAAATGAAATCCTTCTATTAAACTTTTTAAATGAATTATCTAAATATGCTATTACATTACTTACAATAAGTAGTCATGATTATTGTAATTTAAAAAAATATAAAACAGGTAATATCTCTAGTGAATCCATTAAATATTGGCATAATATGATTAAAAAAAATAAAAATAATCGAGTAATTTTACTGGATAACTCAATATATGAGAATGATCTTTTTAATATTATTGGTTATACGCCAAGTAGAGATTATTTTAAATCTCATGAAAGTGAAGAAGTATTAATTAAAGAAATAAATTGTAAATTTAAAAATATTAATAAAGATAAATATACAATTTTGATGTGTCATTCTCCACTTAAAATAAAGAAAAAAACATTAGAACAAATTAAAATAATAAATTCAGTTGATTTAATTTTATCTGGACACATGCATGATGGATTGTTATTTCCTTTTTTAAAAAAATTACCTACTACAATTGGTTTAGTAAGTCCACAAAAAAAATTTTTTCCAAAGAATACAAGAGGTAGGAAAGAATTCATTATTAATAATAAAAAAATAGTTTTAATTATAACTGGTGGAATTATTAAATTTTCAGCAACAGCTCCAAAATTTTTACAAAAACTCAATTGTTTGTATTATAACGATATGGATATTATAGAAATTGATAATGTAAAGTCTTAAAAAAATTATTAAATTAGTATATTGATTACTAATTTTTTTGTTATAATGATATTGAGGTAACGATATGAAAAGGAAAAAATCAAAAAGAACAAAAAAATTACTATTATTATTTATAATTTTTATAATAGTTGTATATATTACGTTTTGTGGAATAAAAATTTTATTTAACTTATTTCCTAAAAAATATATTATTGAAACAGATAATGTGGCATTTATTTCAGAAATTTATATTTATGGAAATCATTTAAATATTAAAGGTAATATAGAAGAAAATTTAAGTTTTGATGAAATTAATTTATTATTTCATTCTGGGGAAGATACAAAGGTACCACTTAATTATGAATTTGAAAATAATAATATTAATTTTTACCTCGGTGATAAAATAAATAATGGTTATTTAATTGATAACTTAGATGTAGGAAATTATAACTTATATATAGAATTAATTAATGGAAATGATATTATATATTATAAATTAAAAAATAATACAAATTACGAAGAAACTGAATATTATTCAATTAGAAAAAATAACACTCAAAAAAAATATAATTTTCAAAATAAAAATGATACTATAAATCTTAATGTAAAAAAAGATAATAACGAAGAAGTATATGATATTGTGTTAGATCCAGGACATGGTGGCATTGATAAGGGTGCTTGTGGTAATTCTTATTGTGAAACTGATTTTACTTATTTAATTAGTTCTAAAGTAAAAGAAGAATTAGAAAAAAACGGACTTAAGGTTAAATTAACTAGAGGTGATCTAAGTTCAGAAGAAAGGCTGCCAAATTATGGAAAAAATGGAAGAGTTAATATAGCAAATGATAGTAAGGCAAAATATTTGTTTGCAATTCATTTAAACAGCAATGATTACAATGATTCTGGACTTGAAATATATACATCTTATAATATCGATTATTCGTTTGCGTCTTCTTTAGCTAGTAATATTGTAAAAAATTCTGGAACAAAATTTTCAACTAATAATTCTTTCAAAGTTCAAAATGGTGTTTATACAAGAACACTTCAGGACATTGATTTGCGTGAAGCTAGTGAAACAGCTAAAACACAAGGGTATAAACCTTATGATATAGACCTAAAAACTACATATTATTTTATTATTCGTGAAACAGGTGGATATATGAGTGGTGCTTATAAAGATGGTAGGGATGGTACTGCTTATAACTATTATTATAATTCAAATGTAGGAATGGAAAGTTATTTATTAGAACTTGGTTATTTAACAAGTAAAAAGGATGTTACTAATATTAAAAATAATAATGATAAATATGCTAAATCTATTGCGCAATCTATTTTAAATGAATTAGAAGGGAATTAACTATGAAAAAAATTATACCGCTTATTCCATCATTTAATCCCACAAACTCATTAATTCAGTATGTTAAAGACTTATATAAAAGTGGGTTTTCAGAAATCTTAATTGTTGATGATGGATCTAAAGATAAAAAAATATTTGAAGATTTAAAAAAATTAAAGTACTGTACCATTTTAACTCATCAAATTAATTTAGGAAAAGGTGCAGCATTAAAAACTGGATTTAGATATTATATAAGAAATTTAAAAGATAAATATGATGGAATTATAACCTTAGATGATGATTCACAACACCTGATAGAAGATACTTTTAAATTAATGAATTTTTTTGATAATAATAGTTTAATATTAGGTGTTAGAAATTTTAATTTAAAGATTGTTCCATTAAAATCTAAACTTGGAAATAAAATTACGTCAAGAATGTTTAAAATATTTTATAAAAAATATATATCAGATACGCAAACAGGACTTAGAATATATCCAAATAGTTTAATTAAAGAGTTATGTTATTTAGATGGCAATAAATTTGATTTTGAAACTAATGTATTAATTTATTGCATAAAAAAACATATTAACATAATTGAAATTACTATTAATACAGTTTATATAAATAAAAATAAACATTCAAGATTTAATCCAATAAAGGATTCTATAAAAATTTGTAAGATATTTTTTAAAGGACGTAAAAAATATAATTCTTAAGTGAAATTTGTTGAAATATGTCGTGTAAAATGATAAAATTAAATTGTTTAAGGGCTAGTACAGACTTGAAAGGTTTTGTAGTAGCCTTTTTTATTAAGTTGAAGACATAAAAAAAGACTGCTAAACAGTCGAACACATAATGTGAGCATTTAGGCTTAAAGCTTTATTTTAACTCTCTATGTCATCTTAAATGGTATTAAGACAAGCTTTAGCACCTATTGTTATACCACACGAAAAAAACGATTTCATTTAATCAACCTTGTGCCTCTGTAGGAATTGCAACTACTAAAACTATTAAATCATATAAAAAGCACTCTATTTCTGAGTGCTATCTTCTATTTCTTTTGCTTTTTTCCTTAATTCTTCATAATCTATTGAATTTATTTCACCTTTTGCAAATTGTTCTTCTGCTTCTTCTACAATTTTTTTTAATACGCCTGTAAGAGGTTCCACCATTTCCATAACAACAGGTTCATATAATCTATTTTTTTCTTTTCCTTTTGGAATACCATTAAATTTCATTATAATTCCTCCATATCTACGATATAGTTTACCATTCACATAATATTTTTTCAATATTTTAAAACTTGTATTTCTTTTAAGTAATAATTTTTGTTCATTTTTATTTATCATACTTATATATTTAACAGTTTTGTACTTCATTATAAGTCTAACATTATCTTTTTCATCATAAATATCTTTAAATATAAAAAGTTTTAGATTTATGTCATCTTAAATGGTATTAAAAAATTTTTATTCATTTATTATGTTTCTTCCATTGATATTTTATTTTAAAACATTTATAATGTAGTGTAGAAGGGAAAATAATATTATATTATTATTTTCTTTTCTAGTTTGTTTTTTTGAATTAACTTATTTTGAACGGTAGGTTAATTCATTTTTTTGTTTTTATATTACTTGTAACCAATGAATTATTGATTTTATAAATATAATATAATAATGCAAACACAATCATATTTAATTAATCTATTAAATTGAAACTTAGTCTTCATTCTTTATTTAATTTAAAATAAAAATTAATAAATAATAAATTTTAATATTTTAGTATTTATTAATTTGTTGGTGTAACTATTGTAAAATAGTAATTTTCATTGACTTTTATACATAAAAAATATATAATAATACCTCAAGAAAGAGGGATTATATGAAAAAGGAAAAGGGTAGTATAAATATAAGCATTGGAAGTAAAGATGAATCTAAAAGTCAAATAGTTTATAATAATGTGTTAGCAAATATGGAAAAAATGCAATTGACTAAAGATGAACAATTAGATTATCTTAAATTAAGAATTACTGAATTAGAGCAAGAGCACAAAAACAAATTACAATTAATTATTTTATCAATAACATTTTTAATCTTATTAATTTTTGGATTATTTTTAATAATACAAGGATTTTCTACACTAGGAATTATTGTATCGATTTCATCATATATATGCGCATTAATTACTATTTATAAAATATCTAAGAATTATAAAAATGAAATAGATGATAAGTATGAAGAAATTGAAGCAATCAGAAAATTAATTAATTCAAAGTTAAAATAAGATTATAAGTAGGAATAAATTAATATCTTAATATTTGTTAAATAAAAAACTGATACAGAGAGTAAAGCTCAAAATATCAGTTTTTTTTAATCACTTTGTTAGTAGTTTTTAATTTTTTTAAATAAATATTAAAGATGATACAAACATTGCAATAACAGCAACTAGCATAAAAATTACCATAGCTTTTTTAAATTTTTCGTTCATGATAACACCTCAACATAAATTATACTATATATTTTAATTTTTTGGAATATTAATTATAATTTTAAATATTATTTTATAGGTGATGATATGAAAAAATTATTGGACAAGATTAAAAGCAATATTAAAACTAATAAAAATATGTTAATTTTTCTAAGTATAATTGGAATAATCGGAGTAATTATTGGCACAATTTTAAACATTGCCTTAAATTCAGATGATAGTAAATTAGTGAGTGAATTTTTAAATAATTTTATTTATAATATTCAAAATAATAGTTTAGATTATAATGCAAGTTTTATCAATTCTATAATATCCAATTTTGGCTATATTTTACTTATTTGGTTATTAGGAATTTCGATAATTGGACTTCCTATTACAATATTTATATTTTTTTCAAAAACATTTATAATGGGGTTTTCTGTTGCTAGCATAATAGTTAATTATAAATTAAAAGGTTGTTTATTAGCGCTTGCTTATATATTTCCACATATGATTATAAATATTTTTGTATATATTTTTCTTGCAATGTATTCTATATCTCTATCATTAAAGATGATCCAAACAATTATAAAAAAACAAACACTTGATTTTAAATTTATAATGAATAAATATTTGAAAGTATTAATAATTTGTTTAATTTCTGTAATATTAACATCAGCTATAGAAATTTTTATAACACCACATATTATTAAATTAGTAATATCATTTTTGTAAAAAGCCATAGGGCTTTTTTTATAATTTTACATATATTTCAAATAGTGTTATAATAATACTGTAAATTTCTAGTGAAGGGAATGATTGAATGAAAACCGTAGTAGTAGGTATGAGTGGTGGAGTAGATAGTAGTGTTGCGGCTATTAAATTAATAGAAGAAGGTTACAATGTAATCGGCTTATTTATGAGAAATTGGGATAGTTCTATAAATAATGATATTCTAGGAAATCCAACATTAAATAATAATATTTGTCCTCAAGAACAGGATTATAATGATGCTTTATCAGTTTGTAAAAAACTTAACATTCCTTTACATAGAATAGATTTTGTAAAAGAATATTGGGATTATGTTTTTACATATTTTCTAGATGAATTAAAAAAAGGAAGAACGCCTAATCCTGATATTATGTGTAACAAATATATTAAATTTGATGCATTTGTAAAAGAAGCAAAAAAATTAGGCGCTGATTATATAGCAACAGGTCATTATGCGCGAGTTAAAGACGGCAAACTATATAGAGGGTTAGATAATAATAAGGACCAATCGTATTTTTTATCACAATTATCTAACAAACAATTAGAAAATGTATTATTTCCAGTTGGAGAATTAGAAAAACCAGTTGTTAGAAAAATAGCTGAAAAATATGATTTAATAACTGCTCACAAAAAGGATTCAACAGGTATTTGTTTTATTGGAGAAAGAAATTTCAAAGATTTTTTAAAAAATTATTTACCGAATATACCTGGTAAAATACTAAATATTGATACAAATGAGGTAGTAGGGGAACATATTGGATTAATGTATTATACAATTGGTCAACGAAAAGGATTAAATTTAGGTGGAAATAATGATAAATTATTTGTTGTTGGAAAAAATCTAGATAAAAATATTTTATATGTTGCATTTAATGAAAAAAATGATTATTTAATCAGTACTGAAGCAGTTATTGAACAAGTAAATTGGATAAGTGATCATAAACCACTTGAATGTACTGCAAAATTTAGATACCGCCAAACAGATAATCAAGTTAAATTAGAATATTTAGATAATTTTAATATAATTGTTAAATATCCACAAGGAGTTAAATCAGTTACACCAGGACAAGCATGTGTTTTTTATGAAAACGATGAATGCTTAGGTGGTGGCATAATAAAAGAAGTAAGAAAAAATGGTCAAAAACTATGGTATTTATAAAAAATTACTAGACTAAAGCTTTACACTTGACATTTGACATATAAATGATAAAATGATATTAGGAGGGTACAAGATGAATAGACTAAATGATATATTACACGAACTAGGAATATCAAAAGTTAAATTAGCAAAAGTATTAGGTGTATCAAGACAAATGATTTATAATTATTTGGAGTTAGATGATATTAATAAATGGCCAAAAGATAAAAAAGTTTTATTACTAAATTTATTAGGGGTTAAATCAGCAGAAGATGTTCAGAATATAAAAGTAGATACAGATTATATTTTAAGTGTCGAAACAAGGTTAAATAGTTTATTTGATAATTCTCAAAAAAATGAAGTTATAGATAGTAATTTATATAATGGAATTGGAAAAAAGCAAAAAGAATTATTGCATAATATAATTGAATTATTAAGGGAAAATCTTGATGATGATAATGATTCAGATACATATAATGCTTATAGATATTTGTATTATTATTTACAAACTATGGAAACAAGTAAAGAACTAAAATATATTTTGGCTTATATGGCTAAAGCTACCGGAGCAATTAAACCAACTGAATTTGCATTTAATGAAGATGAACAATTTATTTTTGAAAGTATAATGTTCTCAGCAATGTCCTTATATAATAATGGTGGTGCTTCTAAAACTAGATTGGCTGAATCTCATAAACGTTTTGTAAATCAAATTGAACATAAGATGGAAGAAAAAATGAGTCGTACACTTGAATTAAACACAATAAAAGTTCAAGCATTAAGAGAACTTGGTTATAATGAAATTAGTAGTCAAAATGCAGCAGAAGTTTTTGAAAAAATAGCTGAAATTCAATCTAGAAAAGTAAATTAATAGAAAATAGGGGAATTATATATGAATGTCCCCTATTAGTTTTTATTGATATTTTACTAGAGTTTTAACAAAATAATTACTGTAGTTGGATTATAATACATCTATTATATTAATTTAAATGATATTTAACAGTAAAATTTGTTAAATAAATATAGTATTTTATGAATTATTATATACATAGTAAGATATTAATATTATGTCCTTAATATATAATTTTATTAAAAAAATTATATATATTTATATAGTAATATTAATTGATTTTATATTAATGATTGGATTAACATCTATATAAATAATTATATTATTTACTTCGTATAATTTATATTATGTTAACTAATGATAATAAGAGAGGTTTTTAAAATGGAATATATTAAAAGTATTATGCGTTCTAGTGTAGGAAAATTATTGTACGCCTTTTTAGCATTAATTATAGCAACAATAGTCATTACAATTTTGATTTTATTTGCATAAAAAATGAATATTTAATTGATAATGGTTAATAATATTATTGGGTGATCAAGAATGAAAAAGAATAGTAAAATGCAATCAAAAGCTGCTAAAAACAATAAAATTAGTAACACAGCTAACAGTAATGCTCGTCATAATGACAATGTTGGATTTACTAATGAATCAAACAATATTATTACTGACTGCAAAAACAATAATTTTGATAATAAAGATTGCAGATAACCCAAATAAAGAGACAAATGTCTCTTTTTATTATTCCCTACTCTATTTTAATTAAAAATTAAATGATTAATAGTCATAAATAATATTCCAAAAATAAAAGAAAAAAAAGTTATTTTTTTATTATTTAGTTTTAATGATGTTGGAAATAATTCATATAGTGATATGTGCATCATTATACCAGCAATTATAGAAAATAATAATCCCATAATTATATCGTTAATAAATGGTTTTAAAAAAAGATATGTTATTATTGCACCAAATAATTCTGATAATCCAGATAGAGCAGTATAAGATATAGCCTTTATTTTACTATTTGTTGCATAATAAATTGGTACTGATATACTAATTCCTTCTGGTATATTATGTAAAGCTATTGCAATAGTTAATGAAATACCAAGACTAATATCAGTATTACTTGCCATAAATGTCGCCATACCTTCAGGAATATTATGTAAAATAATTGCTAACATTGAAATTATCCCTACTCTATATAATTTTTTATTATTTGTTTTTAAATTATTATCAGGTAAATATTTATCTATTAAAAAAGATAAGATTAATCCCAAATTAATGCCTATTAATAATAAAATAATAGAAAAAATTGTTACATATTTTTCTCTGAAAAGACCAAGTGCTGATGGAATTAAATCAGTTAATGACACAGTTATCATAACAGCAGATGCAAAACTTAATGAAGCACATATAACTTTATCTTTATCATATTTTTTTATAAATATAATTAAACTACCAATAATTGTTGATAATCCTGCAATAGTTGTAAGCAAAAATGAATAAATTGTAGCTTTGTCCATAATATCACCAATTAATTATATGATTCTATAAAAAAAATATTAGAACAAATCTAATATTTTGAAGTTTTTATTTTTATGGAATTAAAATTCCTTGTTTGATAAGCAATGTCATAATTATCTATTTTTCTTTTTAAATCTTTATAAATAATTAAATCATTTTGTTCAATTTTACATTCTGCTACTATGTAATAATCCTGCGTAGAATATAAAATTGTATTGCAAAAATTATCATTATCAATAATTTTATAATCTCTTTTTAAAAAAGTTTTAAGTAAACCTATTAGAGAAAATGTTATGAATATTGCTACAAAAAATATTAATATATTTTCTATTATTTCTCTATATGTAATAAAAATATAGTTCTTTTCTTTCATTTTTGTAATGAATGTAATAATTTTGTCTATATATATTGTCATTAATGTTAAACACAATAATAAACCAAAAAAATATGTAAATAATTTTTCATTTTTAGAATTAAAACTTGCTGTATTTTGTATAAAAAAGAATGTATAAATGACAGTAAATAAAATATATGATTTAATTCGACTGCTGAGTTTTTCTTTATAATAAAGATTTTTAAAACATTTAATAAATGGAAACAGTAAAAGTAGTGTAATAAAAAAATAATATATTAGGTTATTTGTAATGTTTGATAAGTTTTGATTAAAAAAAGCTTTATCTATACTCCAATAATCAAACCATATCATTTGACTTATATAATCTATAAATGTACAAAATAATGTTAATCCTGTTAATGCAACTGTTAAAATTTGTAATATAGTAGCTATACTTAAATCTGATTTTTTCTCTTCCATAAATACCTCCTTAATTGCTAAAATCAAAATTAATTTTACCTTCATTATCCAAAACTAGAATTCCTGAAAAAGGTTTGCCATCTTTTGAAATAAAACCATTTATTTTAAAGGTTTTTTTATTTTTTAATAAGTCAATAGCCATATTCTTAGAAATTACTCTTTTACATATAACAAAATTAATTTTAAAGTTGCATCCTTCCCTATATCCTGTACATCCATAATTAAATCGTGTTTTAACGACATTTTTCCCACATATAGGGCAAATACCTATAACATCATTAAAGAATCCTGTATCTGTGTTTAAACCGCAATTATTACGTTTATCAAATACTTCATTTATTTCTTTTTTTGTTAGATCAACTACATCATTTATAGTTATCTCTCCTCTATAAACTTTTTTAAGTCCTTGACCTAATGTACTAGTTTTATATTTATCCATATTTATATTCATTTGCATCAATGAATCAATTAAATATTCTCCACCTGGCAATATATAATAAACATCTTTTTTTAATTCAATATACTTACTATTAATCGCATTTTCAATAATTCCAGTTCTTGTAGCTTCTGTACCAAGTTCTAGTCCTTCAAAAATTGCTTTATAATCTTCTGTATCATCATCATTTTCTTCATCCAATTTAGCCTTATCTTCTTTGAATGGATTTTTTAAATAATTATTTAAAGTTTCTATTGTATAGTGTTTTGGTGGTGTTTTTTTCTTTTCTTTAGGTTCAAACTTAATATTGACTTCATCATTAATATTTAAGTTTGGTAATATTTTATCATTTTTGGAATATTCATCATATTTTGTCCATCCAGCTTCAATTATAACATTTCCTTTTAAAACAAATTCTTCTAAATCCCCTACTTTAATTTTTATTTCTGTTTTTTCTATCTTACACTCTTCACTACAAAAAACAGCTACAAATCTATTTAAAACTGATTTATATACAATTTTTTCATCATCTGTTAAATTATTTAAGTTCGGTAATTTATATGTAGGCGTTAAAGCAGAGTGTGATTCTATTTTTGAATCATCAAATATTGTTTTTTTATCTTTAAATTTAATTGGATAGTTAAGTTTTGATATATTTTCTATTATTTTTTTTATTTTATCTTTTTCATTAGTTGCTAAATACTCAGAATTGGTTCTTGGGTAAGTTAGATATCCTTCCTCATAAAGTTTTTGTACAATAGAAAGTGATTTATCCATTGGCATTTTATATTTTTTTCCTAAATAATTTTGCAACTTAGTAAGTGAATATAGTTTTCCAGGTTGTAATGTATCTTTTTTTACACTTTTATTTGTAACAATAGCTTTTTCGTTATTATATTTTTCACATAAATTGATAGCTTTTTTTATGTCATTTTTATCAAATTTTTCTTTAGAATTTAATTCAACAACCTCATCTTTTGTTTTTTCTTCTGAAGAAATTCCATAATATATATCAGGAACAAAATTCTTTATTGCTTTATCTCTATCATAAATGGCTTTTACAATAGGGACAATTACTCTACCTACTCTTAATAAAGTTCCTGTTTTAAGTGTTGCAAAACGGGTTAAATTAACACCATATAACCAATCAATATAAGTTCTAGCAAAACCTTCATTGGCAAGATTATTATATTCTATTTCATCTTTCATTTCGAGTAATCCTTGTTTAACTGTTTCTGGTGTTTGATCAGGTAGCCATAAACGAGTTAATTTTTTTTCACTATTTAGGGCATTTTCAATACAAAGTCGTACAATAATTTCCCCTTCTCGGTCTGAGTCGCCAGCATTTACAATTTGAACAACATCTTCTCTATTGCATAAATTTTTAATAATATTAAACTGTTTTAAAATACCTTTATCAATTTGTTTTGATTTATCTTTTTTTAGTGAAAACTTAAAAGTTTCAGGATAACAAGGAATATTATCTAAATTCCATTTAGGATTTTCACACTTTTTTTCACTATAATCTTCAATATCATATAATGTAAATAAATGACCAAATGCCCATGTTACAATATATTCTTCATTTTCAAAATATCCATCTATTTTTTTCATTGTACCAATTCCTGCAACAATATTTCTAGCAAGAGATGGTTTTTCAGCAATTATTAATATCATTTATTCACTTCCTTATACATCAATTATATCAAATATATCAAAAAAATTAGTCATAAAACTAATTTTTATTTTAATTTATCTAAAAAACTTTTTCCTATTTTTGGCATTTCAACATTAAAATTATCAGCTATAGTAGCACCTATATCAGCAAATGTTTGCAAATATGGCAATTCTCCTCTTTCTTTAAAATTTCTAGAAAAAATTAGTACTGGAACATTTTCTCTTGTATGATCAGTTCCTATATATGTAGGGTCGTTACCGTGATCAGCAGTAATTATTAATAAATCATCTTGTTTTAGAGAATTAACTATGTTTGGTAAATACTTATCAAAAAGTGCTAAAGCATCAGCATAACCAATAGGATCTCTTCTATGACCATATTTACTATCAAAGTCGTTTAAATTAGTAAAACTAAGTCCAGTAAAGTTTAATTTCATTAATTTAACAAGTTTTTTTATACCGTCAAAATTATCTACAGTTCTAGTTGACGCAGTAATACCTTTTCCATTAAAAATGTCGCATATTTTACCAATTGATAAAACATCATAATTTTTTTCTTTTAAACTATCAAGAACTGTTTTTTCTGATGGATCTAGAGCGTAATCGTGTCTATTGCTAGTACGTTCAAAAGATCCAGGTTTACCTTTAAATGGACGAGCGATAACACGACCTACTTTCCATTCATCTTTCAAAGTTAATTTACGAACAATTTCGCATATACGATATAATTCTTTAACGGGAATTATTGATTCGTGAGCTGCAATTTGTAAAACAGAGTCTGCAGATGTATAAACAATTAATGAACCGGTTTTCATATGTTCAACACCTAGTTTTTCTATTATTTCTGTTCCAGAAGCTGCACAATTACCAATAACGTGTCTATCAGTTTCATACTCAATTGCTTCAATTAGTTCCTTAGGAAAACCTTTTTCAGTAAATGTTTTAGGGGCAGAACTTGTTTTTACTCCCATAATTTCTAAATGTCCAGTTAATGTATCTTTACCATTACTAATAGGTATTGCTTTTGTGTAATATCCAAGTGTTTTTTGCTCACTTAAATCCAAAATATTAAGTAATCCCATTTTTTCTAAGTTAGGTAATTTTACTTGAGTTTTTTCAATAATATGACCTAATGTATTAGTTGGACCATCACCAAATTTATCCGAATCTTTAGCGGAACCAACTCCAACAGAATCCAAAACAATTAGGAAAACTCTTTTATATTTCATAATTAACTCCTCTTTCTATTCTTTAGAATGTGGATGACTATTTAAGTAGTCATCACTTATTTTATTTTTAGAAATATGTGTATATATTTGAGTAGTTGAAATGTCTGAATGTCCAAGTAATTCTTGAATAATTCTTAAATCTGCTCCATAATTTAACATATGTGTAGCAAAAGAGTGCCTTAATGTATGTGGCGAAATATCAGTTTTAATATTTTTTTCGCTAGCAATTTTCTTTATAATTTTGAAAAAAGCTTGTCTAGACATTTTAGTACCTCTAACAGATAAAAACAAATAATCCGAATTTTGTTTTAATAATTCCTGTCTATAATTAAATATATACTTATTTAAGGCATTTAATGCACAATCGCCGATTGGCACAATTCTTTCTTTGGAACCTTTACCAAAAATACGTACTAATGCTTCAGAAAGTGATACATTAGAAATACGTAAGTTAATTAATTCACTAATTCTAAGACCACTTGAATACATAAGTTCTAACATAGCCTTGTTTCTAGCAGTATATTCATCAATTACTTTAATATCCAATAACATATCAACTTCTTCAACAGATAAAACATTTGGTAATGTTTTTTTTATCTTTGGTAAGTCAATAAAAGCAATTGGATTACTAGAAACAAATTTATTAATTATTAAAAACTTATAAAATGATCTTAAAACAGAAATATTATGTGCGATACTTTTACTACTTAAGTTCTCATTTTCTAAAAATTTTAAATACTCTCTAATTTCCTCTCTTTTTATATTATCTATTTTTTTATTTTTAAAAAACATATAGAATTTATCTAAATCATTTTTATAAGAAACAATTGTATCATTGCTATATTTTTTATCAATTAGTAAATAATTAATAAATTCATTTATAAAAACATCTAGCTTATTCATATACATCACTATTATAATTATAAACTGAAAGTAATAAAATGTCAAAATAAATTTAGAAATCAATATTGATATTTATATATTTAAAATATAAATATTTCCAAATGTCGTTTTTTTTGATAAAATTATATAGGTGATTGTATGGAACCTTTAGCAATAAAAATGCGACCTAGCAATATAGATGAAGTAATTGGTCAAAAACATTTATTAGGTGAAAATAAAATATTAAGAAATTTAGTTAAAAATCAAAAACTTTTTTCAATGATATTATATGGTAAACCTGGTATTGGAAAAACAACTGTTGCTTTAGCTTTAATAGGAAGTTTAAATTTAAGATATAGGCTACTTAATGCTACTATTAATAACAAAAAAGATTTTGATGTTATTATTGAAGAAGCAAAAATGTATGGAAATATGGTTGTAGTAATGGATGAAATACATAGATTAAATAAAGACAAACAAGATTTACTCTTACCATATTTAGAAAGTGGTTTAATTACATTAATAGGTATGACTACTTCTAATCCATATCACAAAATTAATCCTGCTATAAGAAGCAGATGTCAAATATTTGAATTAAAAGAGTTAATAGCTGATGATATAAATAAGGCCATACATAAAGTTGTAGAAAAAAATGTTTTAGAAAATATAAAAATTGATGAAGATAGTATTAATTTAATAAGTAGGCTTTCTAGCGGAGATTTAAGAAGCGCTTATAATCTTTTAGAAGTTGCTTATTATTCTACAAGTGATTTTAATATAACAGTTGATGTTATTAAAAATATAAATAGTAAACCAGTCTTCTTTCACGATCAAAATGAGGATGGCTATTATGATGCGATTAGTGCGTTTCAAAAATCTATTCGTGGTAGTGATGTAAATGCAAGTTTGCACTATTTAGCACGATTAATAGAAGCAGAAGATTTAGATATAATTTATAGGAGAATGACTGTTATTGCTTACGAAGATATAGGACTTGCTAATCCTATGATTGGTGTTAAGGTTGATGCTGCAATTAATGCTTGTGAAAGACTTGGATTACCTGAGGCTCAAATTATTCTAGCAAATATTGTAATCGAACTTGCCCTATCTCCAAAATCTAATAGTGCTTATTTAGCCGTAGATTCTGCTTTAAATGATATAAGACTTGGTAATACTGGTAATGTACCTAATCATATAAAAACAAATTCTAGTGACTATTTATACCCTCATAACTACCCTAATCATTTTGTTAAACAACAATATTTACCAGATAATTTAAAGGGAAAAAAATATTATTTTCCAAATAATAATGCTAATGAGAAAAAATTAAAAGAAATAATGACAAAATTGGAGGAATTAAGCAAATGAAAATAACTGTTTTAGGGGCTGGTGCATATGGTGTTGCACTTGCAACCGTTTTAAATGAAAAAAACGACGTAACTGTTTATTCAGTAATTAAAAGTGAAATAGATTCTTTAAACGAAACATATAGAAATGAAAAATTATTTCCAAATATTGAAATATCAAGAAAAATTAAATTTACAAATAATATAGATGAAGCTTTAAAAGATACAAGTTTTATAGTAATCGCAATTCCTACAAATTATTTAAGCGATACAGTTAATCTTCTTAATAATAAGATAAATAAAGATATAAATATTTGTATAGCTTCTAAAGGAATAAACAATAAAGAATGTAAATTCGCATACGATATTGTTCACGATATTTTAAAAACAGACAATATATCTGTTTTAGCGGGACCAAGTTTTGCGATTGATACTATAAAAAAAGAAAATATTATTCTTTCTTTAGCAGGGAATAATATTGAAGATTTAAAAAAGTTTTTCCCATCGTTTATAAAGATAGAAACCACAAGTGATATTATTGGTGTAGAACTTTGTGGAACTTTAAAAAACATTTTTGCAATATCGTGTGGTATATTAGACGGTATGAATACATCAGAATCGACAAAGTCTTCTTATTTAACAAAAATTATAAATGAAACTATGAATATAATTTGCAAGTTTAATGGGCTAAAAGAAACAATTTTATTATCTTGTGGCATTGGTGATATTATTTTAACTTGTAGTAGCAAAAAAAGTAGAAATTTTTCACTTGGTTATTTAATAGGATCAAAAGCCGATAAAGATAAAATAGAAGACTATTTAAAAAATACCACTGTTGAAGGATTAGACGCAATAATTTCTATCAAAAAAGTTTTTGAAGAAAAAAATATTAAGTCAGAAATAATTGACTTAATATATGATATTATTTTAAATAATGATGATCCTAAAAAATTATTAAATTATATAGTAAAATAACAGTTAAACTGTTATTTTATATTTCTAATATAAATTGTTCTAAGGCTATATTTTTATCCATATTACCCATTTTAATTCCCTCATCAATTATTGATAATTTTTTTAGTATTGACAGTAATTCTTTACTTGGAAATTTATAAGAAATTTCAAGAGCTTTTTTTACTCTATAAGGGTGTATTCCAAGGATATCGGCGATATCTTTGTTTGAATAGCCTTTTTTTGTTAATTCTTTCGATTGATATATAATTCTAAATTGATTAGCAAGTCTTATAATTATTTGTAATGGTTCTTCTCCTTGTTTAATTAATTCATTATATATTTTTAATGATTTACTTATATTTTTAGAAACAATCGAATTTGTTAATTCATTCATATCAACATCAATTTGTTCAGAACAAACATTAAATACATCTTCTTTTGTTATAATTTTATCATCATTTTTATATAATTTTAATTTCTCTATTTCTGACGCAATAATTGTTAAATTATCTCCTACTCTATTTACAAATGAGTTAATTGTAACAGCGTCCATTTTATAATCATTTAACTCATTTTTTATAAAAGTATCAATATTTTTAATTTCATTAAATTCTATTACATTTCCATTTATTTTGATTAATTTAACTATTTTTTTTCTATCATCAATTTTTTCTTCATTGACAACAAAAATTAAAATTGTATCTGGATTTGGATTTTCTATATATTTATTTAATAAATCTATATTATGATCTAATCCTTTTTTTCTTACAGATGGAGTAAATATATATGAATTATCTACTATAATCATCTTTTTTTGACTAAATAAAGATAAAGTAAGTGCATCATCTAAAATATTATCTAAAATTGTATTTTCTAAATTATAATTGTTGATATCAATACTTTCTATATTATTTTCTAATTTTATTTTTTCTATTTCTCTTTTTATTAAAAAATAATTAGTTCCATATAATAAATAAATCATACGCTTACTCCTTTATTAATAATTACATTATAAGTATATCATATTTTTTTATTTTATGATAAACCAAAATATTGTACCACTTCCCTTTTTTGTATCAACACCATATTCAAAATTATGATTTATTAATATGTTTTTTACAATTGATAGGCCAATTCCTGTTCCATGAACTTCTCTTGTATAACTTTTATCTACTTTATAATATTTATCCCAGATAAATTTTAAATCTTCGTCACTAATTCCTTTACCAGTATCCCTAATCTCTACACGAACACCACCATTTTGATTTTTAACGTTTATATATACTTTTTTGTCAGCACCTGTATAATTAATTGCGTTATTAATTAAATTATAAATTACTTGCTCTAATCTTTTTTTATCAGCTCTTACAATATTATTAGTATCATAGTTAAAAATAAATTCATAATTTTCAGTTGTTTTTAAATAATCATATCTTTTTATTATTGAGTTTATTAAATCAATTAAGTTAAACTGCTCAATATTTAATTTTTCTACATTTGCTTGAACTTTGGATAACTCTAAAATATCATTAACTAATAAATTTAATCTATCTGTTTCTTCTATTATTGTATTTAAGTTATCAGTTCTTTTTGTTACATTTTTATTATTTAAATCCCTAGCCATTTCTGCATAAGCTTTAATCATTGTAAGTGGTGTTTTTAAATCGTGACTTACATTTGCAAGAAGTTCACGACGTAAATTTTCTGTTTTAGAAAGTTCGTTAGTTGTTTCATTAAGGGTTTTAGATAGTTCATTTATTTCTTTTATATTAGTATCAGTTTTAAAAACAATTTCGTAATTTCCTTTACGCATTTCTTTGGCACTTTCATTGATTTGAATAATTGGTTTTGATATTTTTTTTGAAATAAAATACGCAACTATGAACGATAACATTAAAACCCCTATTGTAACATATACAAGCTGACTTGCTAATATGTTTACAGTAGAATCAACTGGATCTAGTGATGCAGTAATAAATACAATGAAATCGCTATTTATTTTTTTGCCATAAATTAAAGTTTCGTTATTAAATCTCGGATTTTTTGTTTCATACCTAAAAGTATTATTGTTACTCTTTATGAAATTTAATTTTTTATCAATATATTTAAAATCATTTACATCTTTATCTACTAAACATCCTCTAATTTTACTATTAGAAGAATATAAAAGTGATGCATTATCAATTATTTCAATACATACATTATTGGAAAATGATAAATGGTCTATCAAATCATTAAACTTATCATAATCATAATTTTCACCATAATATTCACCTATAGAAGTTATGATATTATCTATTTCACGATTTTTCATTATACGATAGTATGTTTTTAAAAATACTACTTGAAAAAACCATAAGGATAACAAAATAATTACTGAAAAAATAATAAGGTAAAACCAAATTTTTGAATTAAGTGTTTTATTTCGTTTCAAATTTATATCCCATTCCTCTTACAGTAACAATTAAGTCCCTATATTCTCCTAAAGTATTCCTCAACATTTTTACATGTGTATCGACTGTTCTATCATCGCCAAAAAAGCTATATCCCCAAATCTTGTCAAGGAGAGTTTCTCTTGATAAAGCAATATTTTCATTATTTATAAAATAAACTAATAAATCATATTCTTTAGGAGTAAATTTCAAATATTCGTGATTTATGCTAATAGTATGTGCCTTGAAATCAACAACTAAATCTTTATAGACAAATTGATCTTTAACTGAATTATTTCTTTTTAATATTACTTTAATTCTAGCCATTAACTCTTTTGGACTAAAAGGTTTCGTTACATAATCTTCTATTCCTAAATCAAAACCCATTAATTTATCAAATTCATCAGTTCTTGCAGACAAAATAATAATAGGGATATTTTTATCTTTAATTTGTTTGCACAAAGAAAAACCATCTAATTTAGGCATCATAATATCTAATACAATTAAATCGATATTCTCTTTATTGATAATTTCTAAAGCATCTAATCCATTACTAGCTTCACAAACATCATAATTTTCATTTAAACAATATTCTTTTATTACATCACGTATTAAAACTTCATCGTCAACAATTAATAATTTCATTTTCTCACTTCCTTAGGTTATTTTATTATTTATTTATGTAAATTTCGTGAAATTTTTTATAACTCTTTCAAATTGTATCATAATTATTTTTAATAAACAAGAAAAAACAATTGATTTAAAATGTATTTGGTGATAACATATAAAATATATTTTGGGGAGGATATTATGTCAAAACTAATTAATAACAATACAAGATTTATGCGTAGTTCTAGCAATTCACTTATGGACTTATACTCTTTTGTGGAATTATATCAAAAAGGCACAAAACCTCTAATTTATATTAGAGGTTATAATGGAAAATTAACAATTAATACAAAGAGAATACTTGATAATGCTCCAGATGACTTTAATTTAATTAAATATTATAATGAATTTTGGTATGATTCTAATATTCATATACCATACATAATAGATTTTAATTATAAAAAATGCATAAAAAATGGATTGATAAAAAAAGAAGAAATAAATTTAAAACTATTTTCTGATTCTGTTATAGATATTTTAGAAAAAGCAAATCTTCAAAATGTAGATATTATCGGTTCCTCTTCTGGAGGAACAATTGCTCTTTTATGTTCAAAATCAAATAGAGTTGATAAGGTAAGTGTAATATCTCCAACAATACCATTTGATTATTTTGCATCACAGGATAAATTAAGCAAATCAAAATTTAATTCCATTTTAAATTTATCATATTATTTAGCATCACTTTTATATTGGGATAAAAAATACGGATTTATGAAAGATTTTGAATCAACATACAGTGATCCTAATATTTTAAAACAAAATATAGATTCAAGTAAATGTTTTATCTTAGCAGGTGATATAGAAAAAACAATTGGTAAAAATTTTTTTGATATAGTAAAGGAATTTAGTTATTTAATATTTGCAAGAATGATAGAAAAAGAAACTGGATTTAAATCTGATGGCAGAATTATTACTGATGAAAATTACTACAAAAATATTGGTGTAAATTATGAAATTACAAATGACAACTTTCATATGTATTGTAATAAAGAATATCTATTAAAAAGAACATATGAAAATTTAAAAAAATAAAACATTAAAATATGTTTTATTTTGTAAAATTAAAGATATTTATAATATTATCTTTAATTTTTTTTGCATTATTTTTTAAATTAGGAAAAGCATTAATAAGTCTTTTAAATAAAATTGATTTATTTGATAATATTTTTTTTACTCTACTTGAAATTTCTTCAGTACTATCTTTTGTTAAACTATTTGCAATATTTTTAAATTTTACTATTACATTAAATGACACAATTAAATCTAAGATAAAAATAATTCCAAATATTAAACAAATAATATTTAAATTTGTAATGTTTTTTATAATGATTTTAACCATAAATGGATTAGCAATTTTTACAATAAATACTCCTGCTATTCCAAAAAAAATACTATTTTGTAAACATACTCTACCATTTAAATTAAATTTATAACAAGTGTAATCCCACCATCTAGCTTTAAAAATTTTTTCAAGCAAAAAACTTGTAATATACTCTAAGAGTGTACAAATAATGGCTGCACTAAAAAATAAAACTATATAACTATCGGTTATACCGCTTAATAATAAAATCATAAGTAATGCACCAATACCGTGCACTGGACAATATGGTCCTATTAAAAATCCTCTATTTATAAACCTTTTTTGTCTATAAAACTGGTCTAAAACTTCTATGATCCATCCAATTACGGAATAAAAAATAAAAAGTAGAAATATTATTTTTATATTGTAAATATTTATCATTAATTCAACACCTAACTATTTATTAATAAATAAAGTATCAATTTTTTTATTGGGAAGCATAATTTGAATTCCTGATACAACTCTTATGTCAAAAGTATTAGTATTTTCTTCATATTTTTCACCATCTATACACCATTTTTTACGGTTTAAATCATTAAATGTAATTTTTAAATTATTAGTTTTGTGAAAATAAAAACCAGGCACTTTAGTAATATCGTGCATTTTTAAATAATATAAACTTTTAATAATATCTTTTTTTGTTGATAGATTACAAAATAAAACTTCAAAACGATCATCATCAAGTTTAATATCTTTAAAAAAATTATTAACACCAGCAATTCTGTTTGCATTTGAGGCAATCATAAATGAATATAATCCTCTATAAACCTCTCCGTCGATTTCATAAGTTATATCATATAAATTTGTTTTTGCTCTAAAACTTTTTGCTCCTTCTAAAATATAAGCTAAATAACCATATTTTTTCTTTAAATCTCTTGATGTTTCATAAGGAATATTCATAAATTTACCAAAACCTGCCACATACACAAAAGGTTCTCCGTTTAATGTACATATATCAATTTTTTTTACTACACCACTATTCATAATTAGTTTTAAATTATTGATAGGATTTTTAGTATATCCAAACATAGAACCAATATCATTTGTAGTGCCTAGTGGAATGTGCGCTAACAAAACTTTTTTTTCGCGTTTAAAATTTCCAGTCATTACTTCATTAAATGTTCCATCTCCACCGACTGAAATAACTAAATCAGGATTATCTAAATTTTCGACAATTTCAATAGCGTGTCCATGATATTTTGTAAAAAAAGTTGTGACTTCATAATCATTATTTTCTAAAATTTGTTTATATTGTTTTAAAAAAATATCTTTATTTTTTTTACCACTATTTGGATTATAAATAACAACGCATTTTTTCATTTTAACACCTTTTCCGTATATAACCACATTTATATTATATCATAAAGTTTTATTATTTTGAAATGATATTACTACAATTAGGGCAAATATGTTTAAATTTAATATTATTTTTAAAAAAATAACCACAATTTTTGCATAGTACTATATTTTTTTTTATTTTGTTTTTCGTATGATTTATAACTTCAATTCCTTTTAAATTTAAAAGTTCATATATGTATGGTGATATTTTATCTATAGAAGAAAAAAGATAGTTATGACCTCTTGTTCTAGTTAGTGCAACATAAAACAGTCTTCTTTCTTCTTCAAGATAAAATTTATCTTTACATTTCAATATAGATAATTCTAAATTATCGGTAATCTGCGATGGAAAACCATAAATATTATTATCCATATCTAAAATAATTGTTTCGTCAAATGTTAATCCTTTTGATGAATGAACTGTTAAAAAAGTTATATTGATATTTTCTTTTAAACAAATCAAACGATTATTCTTTAAATCAAAATATTCCTTATCGATTATTTTATTTATACTAAATTTATATCTACCAAGAATTAGGATACTGCTACTAGAACATTTATTAAATATATTTAAAATGATATTGTATATAAGTTTTGCTATATCGGTTTTATCATTATAAAAATTAATTATTATAGGTTTATCTAAATTTTTTTCTGACATTAATTCCTTTTTTAATTGATGATTATTTTTCATTATAAAATTACCAGAAATATCAATAAGTTGTTTACTATTTCTATAAGTATTTGTTATTTTTAAGACTTCACAATTTTTTATTATTTTAGGAAAATCTATAAATAAATTTACATCTGAACCTGCAAAACCAAATATTGCTTGCCAATCATCACCACACGCAATTATATTTGCTTTATACTTACTTAAATATTTAATTATTTCTAATCTGTTTTTTGAAATATCTTGAAATTCATCTATTATTACATATTTATATTTCGTAAATTTTTCTCTTTTTAATTTTTCTATGGCCTTATTAATAATATCATTAAAATCTAAAATATGATTAATTTTATTATGATTTGTATAGTATTTATAAGCATTAAAAATTACATTTAAAAACAAAGATATTTGATAATTCTTTTCGTATTTCTTAATTAAGCTAGAGAAAAATATTTCATTAATATTATTAACTTTATAGCAATTTATAAAAGAACAACATATATTTAAAAATTTTAGGTATTCAAAATCATTATTTTCTACTATATCATATTTATAAATACCAATTTTTTCTAGTATTTTTCTTAGATTGAGAATTGCATCATTACCTTTAATGATATTATAAATATTCTTTTTTTTAATTTTTCTTTTATATTTAATTAAATAATTTATAACTATAATATTATTTTCTATATATAATATAAATTTTGAAATTATATTATTAAAATTTATAATTTTATATTTAAATTTAATTTTTGCTAAATTTAAGAAATTTATAATTGCGATCTCTTCTAAATTTGTTACTAAAACTTTATTATTTATTTTAAAATTATTTTTGTTTTGATTATAAATAAAAGTATATAGATAATTTAAATAGTTCAAATAATTAGATGTAAAATAAATATCTCTTAAAAAATATATATTTAATATATTTTCTAAATTATCACAAATTTTATATAGGGTATCCTTTCCAATAATAGAAAGAGCTAATTTATGAAAGGTTTGAATTGAAATTTCTAATTTTAAACCATCAATTATTTGTTTTTTTAAATCATTAACTGATTCTCTTGTAAATGAAATTACAAGTATTTCGTTTTGATTGATATTTTTAATATCTATTAAATATTTCACTTTAGCGCTTATTACAGTTGTTTTTCCACTTCCTGCACCTGCTATCACTAAACAATTTTTAGAATCATTCAAAACAACTTTTTTTTGCTCATCGTCCAATTTAATATTTAAATCTAATTTATTAAATATATTATCTAAATAATTATCACACATAAAAAGCCTCCAATTAATTATTCAAGATTAACTAAAGACTTTCCTTTTAATTATTCAAAATAAATTATATTTATATCAAAATTATCATCAATATCAGGGTATGTTACAGGAATTTTGATAAAAAGCATATTATCAATAATTTCTACATTAGCATCACCAATCACGCTTCCATTAATAAGTTTAAATTCATAATCATTATAACTAACTGTATTGTTTTCCTTATTATAACAAATATTTCTAACTCCATATTGAAAATTTATATTGTAACAATTGCTTACTGCATCCATTTTAACATCCATAGCGCTACCTAATTTGCTAATACTTAAATCTTTATTAATCATTTGACTAATATTAGATTGTTTTAGTATTAAATCAGAAGTCAAAAAATTATCAGTATATATTCTTTTTAATGTAATAATTATTTGAAACAAAAATAAGACAATAATCATTGTAAGTGCAAATGAAACAATTACTTCTACAAGTGTAAATCCTTTATTTTTTTTCATAATTATAATCCCCTAACCTTCTACTTTTAAAGTGGCATATCTATTATTTTCAAATTCTATAATTATTCTATAATCGTATGTTAGTTCGTTGTTTTCATTTATTTTAATATTTTTATTTCCATTTATACTTTTTATAAATTTTACAAAGTTTGGACTATCAAGGGAAGTATAATCAGAATCTTTTAAGTCAACATATTCCATAGTAAACAAAATTTGTTTTACACCATAAAAATCTGTTATTTTAGAAAATTTTTCACAATCTGAGGTTCTATATGCATTTAAATTATTATTGCTACAATTTGGTATAATTTTTAAATAAAAATCATTATTTGCAGTAATACTCTCATTTAAAAAAGCTTTTAAGTTTGTGTAAAATTCACCATTATTATCTAGCATAATAAATTTTTTTATATTTTGTGTCGCATATAATTCACTGACATTATTATAATGAAAATCTTTACTAAAATTTTTTACAATATTATTAAATTGAACAAATAAAACGACTAAAATAGTTGAAACCAAAGTAGAAACTATTAGTGTTTCAACAAGCATAAATCCCATTTTATTTTTTTTCATAAACTTTTCCCCTTTATTATTGATATTATTATAAATATATTATATAATATATTTATGGTAAAATCTAGTCTTATTGAATAAAAAGGGGATGAATTTTTTTATGCTAAAAATATACGACTATGGAAAAATGCCGGTTGTTGAGATCGTAAATGATATATTAGTTGATGCATCAAAACGTGGTGCTAGTGATATACATTTTGATCCTATGGATAACCATATGAAAATTAGAATAAGAATTGATGGACAATTAATCGATTATACAGATGTTCCAAACGAAATAAAAAAGAATTTAGTAACACGCGTTAAAATAATTGCAGGAATGAACATAACTGAGTCTAGATTACCACAAGATGGTGCCATAAAAGCTACTTTACAGGGAGTTCCTTTGGATCTACGTGTATCTTGTTTACCGACAAATGAGGGTGAAAAAATTGTTATTCGTATTTTGGATTATAGTATGAGTTTAAGTGGAATTGAAAGTCTAGGTTTTTCGGAACAAAATTATAGAAAAGTTTTAGAAATGATTAGTACACCGAATGGAATTATATTAGTAACTGGTGCAACTGGTAGTGGTAAATCAACAACAGTTTACTCAATGTTACAAAGATTAAATAAAGAGGATACAAATATAATTACCGTAGAAGACCCTATTGAAATGAATATTGAAGGTATAAACCAGGTTCAAACAAATAGTGAAATAGGCCTAACTTTTGCAAATGCATTAAGATCAATTTTACGTCAAGATCCAAATGTTATAATGATTGGAGAAATTCGTGATACTGAAACAGCGCAAATTGCCGTTAGAGCATCTATTACAGGGCATATCGTTCTATCAACACTTCATACAAACGATTCATTAACTACTATTGAACGTTTACTTGATATGGATGTACAAAGATACTTACTTGCAAGTGCACTAACTGGAATAATATCTCAAAAATTAGCACGTAAACTTTGTCCACATTGTAAAAAACTCCGTCCTACAAATGAATATGAAAGGGATTTATTTAAAAAAATTCTTGATAAAAATATTACAGAAATTTATTCAAATGAAGGATGTGATGAATGTTCGAATGGATATCAAGGACGTATCGCAATTCACGAAGTACTTTTAATTAATCAAGAGATAAGAGATGCTATTAGTTCTAACGTTAGAAAAGATAAATTGAGACATTTAGTTTATAAGTCTGATGTTACTACCCTACTTCAAGATGGATTGGAAAAGGTTTTGCAAGGTCAAACTACATTAGAAGAAATTTTAAAAATTGTTGAATTAGAAGATGATGATAAAGAAGAAGCTTTTGATATAATTGATGAGATTGGTGAAAAAAACAATTTACAAATAAAAAATCTAGTAAGTAAAGAGCCTCAGCAAGAAACAATGCATTTTGATATTCCATCTAACAAAGCTGTATCACCTCAACCAAAGATTGAAAACATAAATAATAATCAATCCAATTCTTTAATAAATGATTCGAATCAACAACTTGATTATTTAGAAGATTTAATTAATAATAATTTTTAAAATATATTTTAAAAGCAAACAAGTACTTTATTACTTGTTTTTTTAAATTATTAATTAATTTGAAACTATAATATCGAACTAAAAAAGGAGATAAAATTATATGTCTAATAAAAATTATAATATTGTTTCAAAATTATCAATAATATTATCTGCAATTATTATAAATTTAATTTTATATCATTCAGTTGCAAATAATTTCAAAAAAATTAAATCAAGCTATAATAAGATAAATACATTAAGTAATTTTCTAACGGTAATAGATCAAAAAATTGAAATATTTTCAAAAGCAAATAATTTAAACGTTAATAAAAAATAACAAAATAAATTTTGTTATTTTTTATGGATTAAGCCTTGTAGGACCTCTATAGATAAATGTTGCTTCTCTTATATTATCAATTTCAAATATTTGCATCATAATTCTAGCAATACCAATTGCAAATCCACCATGTGGAGGACATCCATATTTAAAGAAATCTAGGTAAAATTCTAATGATTCTGGATTAACATCTTTCTCAATCATTTGTTTTCTTAATATATCAACTCTATGTTCTCTTTGTGCACCAGTAGTTATTTCAATTCCTTTAAATAATAAATCATAACTGTTTGTAATTCCATCTTCATCTAACATATGATAAAATGGTCTTGCAGCGAAAGGAAATTTTGTAACAAATATGAAATCACAATTATATTTTTGTTTAGCGTACTTACATAATAAATTTTCTTCTTTTCTTTCAAAATCGTCTTCTTTTTCTCCAATATAATTAAACTCATTTTTTAATATTTCTTTTGCTTCTTTAAATGTAATACGAGGAAATTTAATAGTTGTATCACTTATTTCTACATTAAATAATTTTTTAATTTCTTCACCATATTTTTCTTTTACTTTAGAAAGTGCATATTTAATCCATTCTTCTTCCATATCCATTACATCAGAAAATGAATCAATCCAAGAAATTTCAACATCAGCCATATTAATTTCAGTAGCGTGATATGATGTATGAGAATTTTCTGCTCTAAATGCAGGACCTATTTCAAATACTTTATCAAAACCAGCAGCCATTGCCATTTGTTTATAAAATTGTGGTGATTGAGAAAGGCAGGCAGTTTGACCAAAATAATCTATTTTAAATACCTCTGCTCCACTTTCTGCTGCTCCCGCAGCAATTTTTGGCGAATGAATTTCAATAAACCCTTTATCTACACAGTATTCTCTAAATGCTTGTTCAAGTATTGTTTCACATTTAAAAAACAAATTATTTTCTTCTCTACGTAAATCTAGAAAACGATAATCTAATCTTGTTTCTCTTAAAGAACTATCTTTACTTTTTATATCAAGAGGTAATTCTGGAAGTGATAAAGAAGTAACTGTTATAGAATTTGGAATAATCTCAATACCACCCATTTTAACTTTCTCATTTATTAAAACTTTCCCTTTAACTTTTAATGTACTTTCTTGCGTTAAATTATCAATTATTTCTACCATTTTAGCATTTTCTTCATTTTTTTCAATTGTAATTTGAACTTTTCCAGTTGAATCTCTTAATATTACAAATTGTACATATTGTAAATTTCTTATTTTATCAACAAAACCTTGTATTATTATTTCTTCATTTTCATAATTTTTTAATTCATTAAAATTTATTTTCATAATTTACTCCTATCTATATTTTTTATAGTAATCTGGATTTAGAAAAACTTCATGTTCTAACGGTTTTTCCATATTATATTCCATTATTTTATATAAAGTATTTAATTGCTCATCAGTTATTTTTTTATCATTATATATTGGGTCCGGTGTTATAATAATTGGTTCATTAGTTAAATGATCATGACTATAATAAACAAATCCAAAAATATGTATTAATATATCTTGTTTATCTCTCAATTTAGATAGTGTATAAATCATACTATAACTAGGTGTTAAAATAGTTTTTAATTTTTTCATATCTTGATTAATATATTGTTCAGCCCAATTTATATGAGAACAATTTATATCGCAAGAATGTCTTCTTTTAACTCTATAAAACAATCCATCTCTATCTATAAATCCATCATAACCTATTATATCTTTTAAACTTTTATAACTATTAAAATCAAATTTATTCATTAGAATCATCAACCATCTCATCAAAAAAATCAATTATATCTTCTTCATTCACTTTAAATTCTTCTTTTGTGTTATTATTTTTTATAGTTAATTTTTTTGTTTTTATTTCATCTTCACCAACAATAATAACATATTTTGCCTTTAATCTATCAGCTTGGCGGAAATTACTTTTTATGTTTCTTGACATATAATCTATATCACAACTAAAACCATTCATACGAATATTATTTAATACATAACTTGAATATCCTTTTGCTTCATCGTTCATAGGAATTATATATATATCTAATTCATTATCTATTGGTAATTTAATATTTTCATAATCTAGAGCTGTTAATAATCTTTCAATACCAAGTGCAAATCCTACTCCAGGAGTAGAAGGACCTCCTATCGTTTCCACTAATCCATCGTATCTTCCACCAGCACCCAAAATATTTTGACTACCAAATCCAGCAACAGAAGCTTCAACCTCAAAAACAGTATGAGTATAATAATCAAGTCCTCTAACGATGTTAGGATTAACTACATACTCTATATTTAAACATTTTAAATATTTTTGTACATCTTCGAAATGCTTTTTACTTGTTTCATTTAAATAGTCATATATTTTAGGAACATTTTTCATTATATCTAAATCATGATCTACTTTACAATCTAATATTCTAAGTGGATTTTTTTCAAATCTTTTTTTACAGTCTTCACATAATGAATCAATGTGTGGTCTAAAATAATTCAATAAAGCCTCACGATATTTGAGTCTTGATTCTGTATCACCTAGTGTATTAATATTAACTTTAATGCCTTTAAGTCCAAGTAATTTATAAAAATTAACTGGTATGCTTATTATTTCAGCATCAATCATAGGATCATTACTACCAAATGTTTCAACACCAAACTGTAAAAATTCACGATATCTACCAGATTGTGGTCTTTCGTAGCGATACATTGGACCAAAATACCATAATTTTATAGGCATACTACCTTCACCATACATTTTATTTTCAATAAAACTTCTAACTACACCGGCAGTTCCTTCTGGTCTTAAAGTCATATTACGATTTCCTCTATCAACAAAATCGTAAGTTTCTTTTGAAACTATGTCACTAGTTTCACCTACACCTCTATGAAATAATTCACTAGATTCAAAAATAGGTGTTTTTATATATTCATAATTATATTTATTCATTACGCTTTCAAGTAATTGTTTTAAATATATTACTTTTTTTCCACTTTCACCAAATAAATCATAAGTTCCTTTTGCTTTTTGTATCATAAACTATACTCCTCGTATAATAGTTTTTGTAAGTGATTTATTTTAAATATTTTGCTTACAAAAACTATTTTTCTTATATATTTATTTTTATAAGTAAAAATAGTAAAAACTTTGGATTATTTATACCCTTGTGTTATTATATTTTTCGAAATGTAATAACTAGGATCTATTCTGTCAACTCCTGTAACCAATTAAGGTGTTTACTATTTAAGAATGTTTCCCTTCTTATTAGTTATTATCCTTCTAACTCAGATGATGTTTCTCTTTTAAGTTTAATCGCAGCAAATTATCCTTAAACAAAGATGTATTCTTATAACGAGGTTGTTGTTATACTTTTAAGCAAGGGTATTGGTAGTCTATTATGTTTCACAAAAATTTATTAATGAAAGGGGGTGTTACTTATGCAAAACTGTTTATTCATTGGTGTTGATGTTGCATTAAAAGGTAACCAATTTTGTGTTATGAATTTTGATCAACATATTTATTTCAACCTTAAGTTTCCCAATAATCCAGAAGGAAACGAAATGGTTATTAATAAAATTAAAGACATTGAGGATAAATTCTTTTTTGAAAAAGTCATTATTGTTATGGAAGCTACTGGTATGTATTCTTTCCATCCAGCTTGTTTCTTTTCTTCTAATGAATATTTAAATAATTTTCATACCGAAGTTTATCAAATCAATGCTTGTGATTTTGATAAATATAAGAAAAGCTTTCATGACTTAGAAAAAGAAGATGGCATTGATGCTTATGTTCTTGCCGACTATGCTAGAGTTGGTAGAACTATAACTTTATTTCCTTTTAAAGGTTCCCAATACATCGCACTTCAACGTCTTACAAGACAAAGATATCACATTTGTAAAAATTTGATAAGAGAAAAAACGTATATTTTGACAAATTTATATCTTTCTTTCTCTGGATTAATATCTTTAAACAAAAATGAAATGCCTTTTTCCGATTTGTTTGGCGCAACTTCCTCTGCTCTTCTAGAAGAGTTTGAATCTCCAGACCAAATCGCTGAATCTTCTGTTGAAGAACTTATTAACTTTATTTCTGAAAAAAGCAAAAACCATTCATCTAATCTAGATGGTAAAATAACTGCTTTAAATAAAGCTATGCGTGCTTCGTACAGATTAGATCAAACTGCTTATGAACCAATTAATATTGCCATTGCTTGTTCCTTAAACACTATTAAATTTTACCAACAACAACTTAAAAGAATTGATAAAGCTATTTTATCTACTGCTTTGGGATTAGATTCAAATACTTATAATATTTTACTCTCAATACGTGGTATTGGTAAAGTTTATGCTGCAGGAATTATGGCTGAAATTGGTAATATTGAAAGGTTTCCACACAATTCTAAACTTGCTAAATATTCAGGGCTTTATTGGAAAAGAAATCAGTCTGGAGAATTTGATTCTCAAGACAAAAAATCTTCTAAAAAGTCTAACAAGTATTTACGTTATTATTTAGTCGAAGCTACTGCTTCCTGTGTTAGACAGAACTTCCCATTTATTAAAGATTTTTATAATCTTAAATATGATGAAGTTACCAAGCATCAACATAAACGTGCACTCGTTTTATCTGCTCGTAAACTTGAAAGATTGATTTTTGGATTGCTGCGAAAAAATCAATATTACAAACCAATTAACTCGGTTCAAAATTCAAAGAACAATTAGTTCGCTATATTAGATACGAGTATTTAATATAGCGAACAGATGTATGTTTTAGTTCAAAATTAACTAAAACTCCTTTTACATGCAATAATTTATTTGATAAGGCAGTTTACTATGCAAAACCTGCCAAGAACTATCTATTGACTTTTACCAGATGTTCTTTTTAAAATTTAATAAAAAAATCCATAAAATATAAGGACGAATTATCGCGGTACCACCTTATTTTATCGATAACTATACACTCATTCTTTAACGCAGAAAACGATTATCTAACATTAGTGTCTTTCATAATATTTGTTTTAAATACTTTCACCAACCGTATTTTCTCTTAAAAATAAATATTATTACTCCTCTAAATCAATAATTAATATACTTAAATTATACGAAAAAAAATAATAATAGTCAATATTTTATATAAATACTTTTTATTTTATTTTTAAATCCATAAATATTTTCTCTATAATATTTTATAATTGTCACAATTATTATTGTTAAAGGAAGCGATAAAAACATACCTAGTATTCCACCTAATATATTACCTCCTATACAGGAAAAAATAATTATAAGTGGATGAATTTTATTACTTTTACCATAAATATAAGGATTTATTACATATCCATCAATAATAGAAAGAATAATAAGTACTACTAAAGTTTTTATAAAAAGTGGTATTCCAATTGTAAATGACGTTATTAAAGCTATAATATTTGTTATTATACCTCCAAAATATGGAATAATTCCTAATAGTGCTGCCAAAACACCTAAAATAATTGCGTTTGGATGACCAATAGCTATATAACATAAACTATATTCAAAAAAAGATATAATAATAATTTTGAAGAAAGCAATAAAATATTTTCTTAATTCAGAATCTATTATTTTTACACATTCAAAATTTCTATAATTATTTTTTAGTAATTTTTTCAATATTTTTCTTATTTTTTCCATATCTATTAAAAAATAAATACTTAATGTTGAAACTATAAATGTTTGAGTTATATATCCTATAACACTATTTATAACTAAAACAGCACTACTAGAAATATATTTTCCTAAATATTTTATAATTTCATATAAATATTTTTCAAAATCTAATAAATCAATATTATATTTTATAGAAATTCTATTTATAAATGTAATTATATAATTAATTAATGAAACAATTTGGTCAAATAATGAAGGAAAAATTAAGGAAAATGTAATTACTATAATTCCTAACGCAATAATAATTATTATAATTATTCCAAGCGGTAAAGGAATTTTTTTTGATTTTAAATAATTTAAAAATGGATAAATTATATATGATATAAAAAAAGCAGAAATAAATGGTAACAATATTTTGTAAATTGTTTTAAATATAATTAACCATAAATTTCTGCATTTATATACCAAATATATTATTACACATATTAAAGCAAGATTTATTAACCGATAATTTAACTTGTTTTTCACAAATATATTACCTACTCTCTTAATTATTTAATACTTCTTTCTACTTTAATGATATGTGGAATAGTTCTAATTTCATTCATAAAATTTTCTAATTTTTCAGTATCAGGAACCAATATTTTGATTTCATACATAAAATATTCCTTAGAATTTAATGAGTTTATGCTTTGTACTTTAATATCTTCATTAGATGTTTTAGATATGATGTTAAGTAAAATATCAGTATCTTGATCAGCACTAATAAGAATATTAGTTGAATATTTGTTTTGAATTTCAAAATTCCAATGAACATCAATTAATCTTTCATTAAATTCAAAGACATTTGGACAATTGGTTCTATGAATATTAATACCATATCCTTTTGTAATGTATCCTACAATTTTATCACCAGGAATTGGAGCACAACATGAGGCTATATTTACTTTAATATCATCTATGCCTTCAACAACAACATCATTTTTATTTATTTTATTTTTTGTGTTTGTGTTATTTTGTGCCTTCTTTAAAATAATTTCTTGCTTAGTTATTGAGTCATTATATAAATAATTCATAATTTGACCAATCGCAATTTTATTATTTCCAAGTGATATATGCATATCATCAGCATTTTCTAATTTGAATTCATTTAATACCTTATCAATATTTTCTTGACTATAGAAATCATTAACATTAATTTTTCTTTTTCTTAATTCTTTAGTAATTATTTCTTGTCCTTTTTTCAAATAATCATTTTTATCAATTTTATTGAAAAATGTTCTAATTTTATTTCTTGCTTGTGTAGTATAAGCGATATTTAACCATTCTCTACTTGGGCCAGGCGAATTTTTATTTGTATTAATTTTTACAACATCATTACTTTGAAGTTTATAATCAATTGGAACAATATTACCATTTACTAAAGCTCCTACCATTTTATCTCCTACATCAGAATGTATTCGGTACGCAAAATCTATAGGAGTTGAACCGTTAGGTAATTCAATAACATCACCACCTGGTGTAAAAACATAAATTGTATGATTAAAAACTTCTTCTTTTACTGAATCAACAAATTGTTTGTCACTTTCCTCTTCATCTCTAAGTTCAATAATAGATCTGAAAAATTGTAATTTTTGTTCCATAGTATTCTGCATACTTGCAGATACATTACTACCTTTTTCTTTATATGACCAATGTGCCGCAATACCTTTTTCAGCAATTCTATCCATTTCGTGAGTACGAATTTGAATTTCAAAAAAATATCCATCAAGTCCAATTACAGTTGTATGAAGTGATTGATACATATTTGTTTTTGGCATCGCAATATAATCTTTAAATCTTTTTGGTAGTGGATGATATATTGAATGAATTAAACCTAATGCTTGATAACATTCACTTACATTATCAACTAAAACTCTAAGTGCTAATAAATCATATATATCGCTAAATTTTTTACCCTTATCAAGTTTCTTATATATACTATAAATACTTTTTGATCTACCTTTAATTTCATATTTAATATTTTGACTATCTAAAAGTTCAGAAACTTTTTTTACCATAGCTTCTACAATTGAATCTCGCTCAACTTTAGTTTGATTTAATTTTTCTACAATTGAAAAATATACATCTGGTTTATAATAACGTAGTGACAAATCTTCTAATTCACTTTTAATTTTAAACATACCAAGTCTATGGGCAATAGGTGTTAAAATATCCAAAGTTTCCTTTGCTTTTTCCTTTTGTTTCGCCTCACTATGAACCCAAAGAGTACGCATATTATGAAGTCTATCGGCTAATTTTATTATAATAACTCTAACATCCTTAGAAAGACCTACCAAAATTTTTCTATGATTAGCAATCATTACTTCTGTATCTCCAGAAAAATTTAATTTATTAATTTTTGTAACACCATCAACAAGTGTAAAAATTTCTTCGCCAAAATGTTCTTTAAATTCTTCTTCAGATACATTGCAGTCTTCGATTACATCATGCAAAAGTGCTGCACAAATTGTTTGATAGTCTGCATTTATATCCGTCAAAATATATGCAACATTTAAAGGGTGTTCGATATATTCTTCACCTGTTAATCTTTTTTGACCAAAGTGTTTTAAGGCAGCATAATTATAAGCATCTTTGATTTTTTCTATTTCTTTACTATCAGTTATATAATCACTAACTGCTCCAATAATATCATCTATTGTTAATGAAAAATTTTTCTTTGTCATATAATCACCTTCTTAAATAAATCAATAGACAAAGAATTCTTTGCCTATTGAAAAACAAAATATTTAACAATTAATTCCTTTTATCTTTTTTTCTGATACATCATTATCATCTTCATACCATTTTTTCTTTGCAGGTTTACCAATATTTTTCTTTTCTAAAAAATAGAAAACTTGAGTCGCAATAAAGATTGAAGAATATACACCAGATACTAAACCAAATAATAACGCAATGTTGAAATTAAATATTTCACCAGAACCAAATAAAACTAAACATACAACCGGAATTAATGTAGTAATTGTTGTAACTAAACTTCTTAGTAAAGTTTGAGCTAAACTTAAATTAATAACAGATTTTAAATCTTCTTTTTTATTAATTTTTCCTTTATATATTTTATCAATATTTTCTCTTACTCTATCAAATGTGACAATTGTATCGTTTATAGAATAACCAATAATTGATAATATTGCGGCAATAAATATACTACCTACTTCAAGCTTTAAAATGCTGAATAAGGCAACTATAAAGAATGCATCCCATATTAAAGCAAGAATTCCACCAACAGCATAACTAAAACTAAATCTTAATGATACGTAAATAACAATACCAATAATCGCAATTATAAGTGAAATAAAGGCATTTTTAACTAATTCTTGTTTTACAACATTTGTAACAACACCAATAGATACCTCAGCATCATATTTATCTTTAAAATATGATTTTACAATCTCTTTTTCATTATTGCTTTCACTTTGATCACTTAATTCATCACTAATTGTTATAACAATACTATTATCAGCTAAATATTCAATATTACTTAAATCATAATTAAGTGATTTAATATCATCTTCTAAGTCAGATTCTTTGATTTCGTTATCACTTACTAAAGTTATAGAAGATCCTCCCTTAAAATCAATTCCTAAATTTAATTTATTTACACAAAGTGATATAACACTAACAGTCATAAAAATAACAGTAAATATTATTATCATACGATGTTTTCCAACAAAATCAACATTAGAGAAATTTTGCTTTGTTCTTTTTTCGCCTTTTTCAAGACTTGGTATATCACTCTTTTTAACTCCAATAAAACTTGTAAGTTTATTATCGAAATATCCAGTTTTTACAAATAGTCCTAACAACCATCTTGTTAAAAATACCATTATAACCATCGTTACAAGTGTACTTATTATTAACATAGTTGCGAATCCTTTAACACTACTTTCACCAAAAATAAATAAGATTATTGCAACTAAAAGAGTTGTTACATTTGAGTCAAAAATTGACATAAATGAATTTTTATTACCATTTTTATAAGCCATTTGTAATTTTGTACCTTCATATAATTCATCCTTAATTCTTGAAAAATTTATTACATTAGCATCAATTGCCATACCTATTCCTATAATCATAGCAGCAATACCAGGTAAAGTTAAAACCCCACCAATTAACCAAAATACAAATAATGTAACACAAGTATAAATCATCATTCCAACACTTGCTACAAATCCTGAAAAACGATAAATAGCTATCATTAAAACAAAAATTAAAGCGATACCAATTACACCAGCAGTAATTGTTTTTGTAAGGGAATCTTCACCAAATGAAGCAGTTACAACTTGAGAAGAAATCTCTTCTAATTTTGTTGTTAAACTTCCTGAGTTAATTAAATCAACTAAATTTTCAACTTCTTCTTTTTCAAAATTACCTTGAATTATAACGTCATCTGCAAAGCCTTCACTAACAGTAGCACTAGATAAACATTTAATACTTGCGATAGCATCTTTACTATCTACTTTTCCACAAGTAGTTTGGTAATTTGTATATTTATCTGTTGCCTCATCAAAATCAAGCCAAATTACTATTCTATTATCTGTCATTTCACTTACGCTCTTAGTAACTTTATAAAATTTTTCTTTATCAGCTATACTAAGACCTACAACATAATTTCCATATTGGTCTTGACTAACTTTAGCACCACCACTTTTTAAAACATCACTTGTCATAAGTAAATTATCACTAGTATCTCTAAAAGTTAAAGAAGCGGCACGATTAAGCATTGAAATAGCGCTATCTTGATCATAAACACCAGCTAATTTTACTCTAATTCTGTCACCTTCAATTGAAAGTTCTGGTTCAGATACACCTAGTCCATCAATTCTTCTTAAAAGTGTTTTGTAAGTACTTTTTACCATGTCACTTGTTACTTCTTCTCCGTCAATACTCTTAACTTGGTAAAGAATTTCAAAACCACCTTGAAGATCAAGTCCAAATTTCATATCTTTGAACAAACTAATTGAAATAAAACATACTAAAAACAAAGAAATAATGATAAATATTAGATTTTTAATAAATTTATTCTTCATGTACATCATCCTCACTATTAAAATATAAATTGCGATTTTTTTGATTTAATTTTTCCTTTAAGTAAGCATCAATCAAAACTTCATCACAATTAAATACATCACTTACCATTTCATGTAAACTCAAATTATTTGAATTTTTCCATTTACTTTCTTTAAAATAGTTCCAAATATCTTCCTCTGTTATATAACTATAACCATTTCTTATCATTTCACATTTTCTAGCATAAAGAGCAGGTTTTATTCTCAAATATAATTCTTGAAGTGAATTAAAGACAATATCGCTATTATTTTCTTGCATAACTACCCTCCAATAAATAATTTTTAAAATACTTACATAATATATTATATATTAAAAATATCTATTTTTAAAGGAGAATTTATGAAAAAAAGCAAATTTGTTAAATCAACTATAATTTTAATAATCGGAGGATTTATAACAAAAATATTAGGTATGCTTATAAAAATAGTAATGACTCGTTTAATAGGAACTGAAGGAATTGGACTTTACATGATGATTTCACCAACATTTATGTTACTTATAACAATTGCTCAATTAGGTTTTCCAGTAGCTATCAGTAAATTAGTTGCAGAAGACAAAGGTAATAATAAAAATATAGTTTTTTCTATACTACCAGTCTCTATTATAATAAATATAATCATAATTATATTTTTACTATTTTTTAGTGGATTTTTATCTACAAATTTACTAAAAGATCCAAATTTAAAAACACCATTATTATGTGTAGGACTTGTTTTACCTTTCATTAGTATTTCAAGTATTTTAAGAAGCTATTTTTTTGGCAAACAAAAAATGTTACCACACGTCGTTTCTAATATAACAGAAGACATTATAAGACTTATTACACTATTATTTGGAATTCCTATTTTTATACAAAAAGGAATTTATAGCGCAATTAGTTTTATTGTACTATCAAATATATTAAGTGAAATAACATCAATAATTGTATTATTTATATTTTTACCTAAAAATTTTAGTTTAAAAAAAGAAGATATTATTCCAAATAAGAAAAATATTAAAAATATATTTAATATAAGTATTCCATCTACAGGAAGTAGAATTTTAGGTAATATTGCTTACTTTTTTGAGCCAATTATTGTTACAAATATTTTATTAAAAATCGGTTATACAAATAATTTTATTGTAACTGAATATGGAATTATAAATGGTTATGTTATGCCACTACTTATGTTACCATCTTTTTTCACATTAGCTATTTCGCAAGCGCTCCTACCTGTAGTAAGTAATTCATATTGTAATAATGAATTAAACTATACAAAAAAGAAAATTCGCCAAGCAATTTTTTTCTCGCTAATTATTGGAATTCCAGCAACAATTATTTTTATGATTTTTCCAGAATTTTTACTTAAAACAATTTATAATACAAATGAAGGAATTACTTATATAAGAGTTTTAGCTCCAATATTTATTTTACATTATATCCAGTCACCACTTACAAGCAGCCTACAAGCTATGAATAAAGCAAAATGTGCGATGATTGGAACACTTATAGGAATTATAATTAAAACTAGTGCTCTTATAATTTTCTTGAATTTAAAAATTGGATTATGGGGACTTATCATTGCAACAAGTTTGGGAACAATTTATATAACACTTCACCACATTTATTACACAAAAAAATATCTGAAAAATTAATCAGATACTTCTTGCGCAATATCACATTTACTTTTTATTACATTAAATTCTTCATCTGTATAATAATACTCACTATATTCTTCATCACAATAACCAGAAACATATTGATTATATTCACTGTCAAAATATATTACAATTTTTTCATACATATTTGATTTACTATTCAAAGGATTTTTTACATCCTCTTTTTTTATTAATCCAGCTTTTTTTAAAGTATCAATTGTGATATATACTGTTTCATTACCAGTAGGAAGTTTACTATCATTATTTGATGCCCAACTATCAGTAGCATCAAGCAATCTTTTAACTTGTTCTTTATATAATTTTTCCTTTGATTCATTAATAGACTCAATTGCAGTAGGAAAAACAATTAAACCAATAACAGCTAAAATTATAATTACTGCCATCAATTCAATAAGTGTAAAACCTTTACTATTCTTCATCTATAATCAACTACTTTCTATATTTATAGGATAACATTTTTTATATTTTTTTTCAAGTATTTTTATAGTACATAATATAAAGTATTTATTCTAATACTGCTCATTATAATCTTTTTTCTTTCTACAGAAAGATAGCCTTACTGCAGATACGCAAGTATACTACTTGCGGACTGTTATTACAGGGCGGACACCAGTAATACCATCTGCAATATTACTATATCGTCCACTCCTAATAATTACAATAGAGTGAGTTGGTATTAAAACACGTCCTGAAGAATGCGCATTCATAGTCCAAAAACCACTATTTACTGAAATACCAGAAATATTTTCGTATTCCAAAATTGTTATAAGTCTTACATAATCAGTTTCATATCCAGTACTACAACTTGCTCCATTTATTTTATCTATTTCTGATTGTAAATATCCTCCGTAAGTTGCAATACCATCGTCACGTGATGGATCTATACAAACACTAACTGGTACTATATTTCCTATCTTGTCTTTAATCTCTGGATACAATGTATTTTTTAAGTAACTATTTATTATTGATTTATCCCAACTATATACATAATTTTTTCCTGTTGAATCTACTCCACAATCAGTAGAAGCATCTAAATCATTTGTACAATGTGCCATATCTTCTATTTGTCCTTCATCCATTAAAAGTGTTACATTAGTTCCATCATCACCTATTACGTTCCAATTATATCCTCCAAAATTTGTTATTGCTTCTCCTGATGTATATGTTCTATTTTCTAATTTATCTTTAGCATCCAGATTATCATCACTATTAGTTCCTTTTTTACAACTAACTTTTCCTTCGTTGTTTGGATAATTACATTTAAATCCATTTATTACTAAATTTGACGCCTTAATAGTTTGTCCATTATCTTCTATTGTTACTGTGCCACTTTTTGGTTTTACTCCTTTAAAATTTAATTCATTTAAATCTGTTAAATCATAATTTCCTAAATCTGTTGTTTTTAAAACACATCCAGAATTAGAACATTCAAATTCTAAATTTTTACTTGGCATACTTCCATCATTATTTAACATAAAATTTGCAACATAACTCTCTGCAGATTTTACTATCCCATAAGCTGAATCCTCTGCTGCTGATAGTCTTGCTTTATTTAATATTTTTATTACTTGTGGTACTGCTATTAAAGCAATTACTGCTAGTATTACTATTACTGCTAATAATTCTATTAATGTAAATCCTTTATTTTTTTTCATCTTCATCTACTCCTACTCTATATTAAGATTAGCATTTTTTATATTTTTTTTCAAGTATTTTTATAGCAAATCATTTTTCTTTATAATAAATGTCTTTTCTTTAGTATGAAAAGCATAGAAAATATCCTCAAGTTTTAAATTTTTATCATTTAAAATTTTCATTACCCAATTTGTATTTTTTTTCATATCTTTTAAAACTTCAGTATTAATAACCCCATCCATTATAATTGGCATAGGATAATCTTTAGTATTTTGAAAAACAGACAATTTACCATCATTTTCTAAAACTGCGTAACTAACTTCCTCTATGCTTTTTATGCTTTGCTCTCTTAATTGAGTTATTAAATCATCAAGGCTATATCGTAATTTTATCATTTCGTTAAATTTTATTTTTCCTTCTTTTATTATAACAGTAGGACTCCCTTCAACCGATTTTCTAAAATTTGAATTTTTTAATGATAAAAAACTTAAGAGAACTTGTATAATTACAAGAACAAAAATCGGAACAATAGATCTAAAAATTGATAGTTCAGTATCTTCTATAGAAATCGCAGCTAACTCAGCTATTAATAAACTAACGATTAAGTCAATAATGCTTAATTGTCCAACTTCTTTTTTCCCCATAATCCTATATGCTAAAATAATAATAAAATAAAGTAACGCTGTTTTAAAAATTATTTCAATATACATATCATCACCTATTTTATTATGATAAAGTAATATTTTTTTATGCAAATAATAAAATTAATTAGGGGGAATTTTATGGAATACTTAAAAAATCTTGGAAAATCATTATTATATATTTTTTCAATTATTATAGTCTCAACATTTATAATAACATTTTTTAATTATTTTAATATAATAGGTTCAAAGATTCTTTCAATTTTAAAAATACTAACAATTTTAATTTCAATGTTCGTAGGTGGAACAATTATAGGAAAAAATAGCAAACAAAAAGGATGGTTTGAGGGTATTAAACTTGGTTTAATTGTAATTATAATTCTTGCATTATTCAAATATTTAGGATTAAATGAAAAATTTTCTATTACAAATATACTTTATTATATCATTTTAACTATTAGTTGTACTCTAGGAAGTATGATAGGAATAAATAAAAAAAAGAATGACTGATTTTTTAAGTCATCCATAACGAAAAAACTATAAATTAAAATTATAGTTTTTTATACTTCTTGTAAGACGATTAAAATCATTGGTTTACATTCTGTTTCTTGATAAAGATATTTACCTAATCTATCTCTAATACCATTTTTAATTTTATTAAATTCTATATGATTTGGTTTAATATTTTCATTTATAACTTCTAGAGCAATTTTTTCTGATTCTTTAATCAAATCGACATTATCTCTAACGTAAATAAATCCTCTTGTTAAAATTTCTGGACCTGCTAATACCTTTTTTGTTGATTTATCTAAAGTAGCACTAACTATAACAATACCATTGTCACATAATGCTTCTCTATCTTTTAATACTAATTCACCAATATCTCCAACTGTTTTTCCATCAATTAGAATATCATCAGCTTTAACAGTTTCATTAGTATCAACTAATTTTCCATCAATAAATGTTGCAACTTGTCCATTTAGTTTTAATAAAATATTTTCTTCTTTAATACCTAATTTTTTAGCATTATTTGCATTTTCAACTTGATGTCTATATTCACCAATAACTGGAAAATAATATTTAGGTTTAATTAAATCAAGCATTAACATTAAATCTTCTGCAGAAGCATGATGACCTAAATATTTTTTATTAGATAAAATAACAAGTGATGCACCTATTTTAGCAATTCCGTTAAATAATTTAGTTGCTCTTATTTCCATACCATCATAAACAGGTGAAATAAATACAACAGTATCATTTTCATTTATTCTGATAAATTTGTCATATCCTTTTACAATTCTTGTCAAATTTGAAAAAGGTTTTTCTCTTTCATCAGAAATAATTACAATAACATTAGGGTCATTTACATGATGAATATTACTAATACGAGATTTATCAAAATTGATGTATTTTTTATCAATTGATTCAATGACAATCTCTTCTAGTCTTTTACCCATGATAACTACTTTTCTATCAGTTAAAATAATTTCATTAAATAATTCTTGTAAACGATATATTTGTGTTTGAAATACATTAAATAATATTCTTCCGCTATATTTTCCTAATGTTTCTTTAAGAATAGATGATGCACGGTGATTTGGAGAAGTAAATCCTGATTTATCAGCATATAAAGATTCACTCATTAAACATAAAACACCTTGTTTTCCAACATAAGCAAGTTTACCAATGTCAGTTTTATAATTTCCCATCATAGTTGGATCAAAGACGAAATTTCCTGTATAAAAAATTGCTCCGTCTAAAGTATATAATACATATCCAACTGCATCAGGAACAGAATGTGTTAAACTTACTGGAAAAATACTATTTACACCAAAATTAATTTTTTTATGAGGTAAAATTTCAATTAAATTTGCATCGTTAATTCCCTCATTAATTAATTCTTTTCTTAAAATATCGATTGTAAATGCACAACCATATATTTTTAAATTTGGTAAATCCGCTAATATGTCAGAAATTGCTCCTAATTGTTGATCGTGACCATGTGTAATAAATATACCTTTAACCCTATCAACATTTTCTTTTAAATAATCATAGTTAGGAATAATGTAATCAACACCTAACATTTTATCATCAGCAAATTTTAATCCCGCATCAAATACAAAAATATCCTTATCAACTTCTACAATATACATATTTTTACCAATTTCATTTAATCCGCCTAAACCAAATATTTTTATTTTACTCATAAAATCTCCTTTCTATAAAATAAAAAGACTAATTAATTATATCAAAAAATAATTAATTAGTCCATAGTTGAATTAATTATATAATTTTTATTTATTTCTTGTACTCTTTCGAAATGAAATTTATATCCTTACAAATAACAACTCGTTGTTTAAATACTTCTATGAATAGAATTATTTTTATTTGATAATTGGTTAAATTTGTCTATAAATTCATTACTAAAACTGTGCAAATCGAATAGATTAACATTAAATGACTGTAAAACACTTTGAAATGACATATTTTTTGCATTTTCTAGATAATTTTTATAAAATTCACATTTTTCTTTATAATCTAAATTCATATTATTAAATTTTTCAAGAAAACAATATGCATAAATAAATCTACATTCATTAGATAGATGTTTACCATTTTTTAAATCATAATTTTTTTTGCCCAAGTAATTGTGCATTAGAGTATCTCCTGGGTAATACTCCTTGATAAATCTTTCTACTTTTTTTATTATTTCTTCTTTTCCAATATTCTTAGAAATAGACAGTTCATCAATAAATTTAGCATCTATATTACTTATTTTTTTATTTTTAATTAATTTTTTGAATTCTAATTCATCTATTGCTCTATATGATAAATAAGCAACTGATTTATACTTATTATAGTTAATATCATCTATGTCATTATCGTTTAAATTCCTAATGCCTTCATTTGAATTTTTATCCCTTATTTGTAAATTAATATTCTTTAAATAGTCTAAAAACATTTCTTCAGTTAATTCAGATTCAATTTCCGCAAATGAATCTACTTTATTAGCATTATTAAATTTACAATTATCATCTAAATTAGAAATACCATGACTAATTTCATGTGCCAAAGTAACCAAAGATTTTAAATCATTTTTATAATAAAGTTTTATTCCGTTTGAATTGGTTACAGACCTTTGCAAATCACTAGATATATTATCATCATATTTTATAAAAGTAGTATTAGATAATATAAATTTAATTCTATTACTAAAATTCGGATTTATAATCATAAAAAAATTTATGACAATTTCTTTCATTTGCTCAACATCAATATTAGGAATTTCATAATTGCCTATATTATTTTTTTCAAAAAAATTTTTATCTATACCATTTACAATATCATGAGATACATTCAGTAAAATATCATTTTCTGACACTTCATAGACTTTGTCATTTAAAGATAAATTATATGTTTTATTATAATCCCAATATTTATTATTTTTAACAAATTGATATTCATAATCTAATTTACTTATTAATTCTTCTAAATTCATAATTTCACTCCTACTTAGGTTAATAATATTAATTTAATTATATATTTAATATACAAATTGTTTTTATAATTGCATCCATTGTCATTTTATCATAAAAAAATTTATTTAAACTATAAAAATTGAGATAATTTTTTTATTTCGTAAATTTTAATTTGAATGTTCGTTCTAATAAAATAGCAAAATTTAATCTAAAAATTTGCAATTATATAATTTCATTTTTTAAATTTGGATTATTTAACACTTCAACTAAACGGTCTATTTCTTCTTTTGTATTGTAAAAATATAAACTAATACGACATGTATTTTTTATTTTTAATTCGTCTTTTAAAATTTTGGCACAATGATTACCAGCTCTTACACAAATATTATATTTATCTAAATATATAGCTAAATCTTGAGCAAATACATCCTTAATATTAAATGTAATAATTCCACTTTCTGAATTTTTGTTATATATTATAATATCATTTACATTTTCTAATTTTTTAATAGCGTATTTTTTTAAATCTAATTCATAATTATGTATTCTATCCATTCCAATTTTGTCTAGATATTTAATTGCTTCAGAAAAAGCTATTACATCAGCAATATTAGGTGTTCCTGCTTCGAACAAATAAGGTAAATTACTATATTGTCTTATACCGTCATAGGTAAACATAGCGTTCATACCTCCGCCAAATTCGATTGGCTTCATATTATTTAATAGTTCTTCTCTTCCATATAAAACTCCAACACCTGTGGGTCCACACATTTTATGAGCAGAAAAAGCTAGAAAATCAACATTTAATGATTGAACATCAATTTTTATATGAGGTACACTTTGTGCACCATCTATAACAACTAATATATTTTTACTATGAGCAAAATCAATAATTTCTTTAATATTTCTAATATCTCCTACAACATTAGTTATATGAGCAATACTAATAACCTTTGTTTTACTTGTAACAGATTTTTTTACATCATCAATGGTAAAAGTCAAATCTTCATTAAGTGGTATATAACCAACATGTATTCCATTTTGTTCAGCTAATTCAAACCAAGGTAACACATTTGAGGCATGTTCTGATTTTGTTAGCAAAACTTCATCAGATTCGTTTAAATATTGTTTGAAATATCCAAATACAATTTTATTTAAGGAGTCTGTCGCACCACTTGTAAAAATTATTTCTTTATTACTACTAGCATTAATAAAATTTTTCACTAAAAAGCGTGCATTTTCATATTCTTCATCAACTTTAACACTATACTTATAATCTCCACGATGTGCATTACAACTATAGTTTTTATAATAATCACAAATTTTATCTATTACACAATTTGATTTAAAAGTTGTTGCACCATTATCAAAATATATAATATCATGTTTTAACATTGGAAAATCTTCACGATTCATTTTTTCACCTCCAATATTTATGAATAATATTTTCTAAATCACCTGTATCTTGTTCAGTTAATTTCAAATTACTAAATAAAAATCCTTTAATTAATAATTTAATAGCTTCTTCATAAGTTATTCCTCTACTTTGTAAATAAAATAAATCTTCATCATTAAATTTACCAATAAATGCAGAATGTTCTGCTATTACATTATCTTCATCTATTAATAAATTAGGATTTATTTGACACTTTTTCTTATTAAATGTAACAATTCTGTTATTTTGATTTAAACTACATTCAATTATACCTTTTGGTACATTTCCTATTACATCAAAGAAAACACTACCATCACAAATATTTACTGCATTATTTATAATGTTACTTACTGTATAAGGAGCATTATGATTTATAACTAGTCCATATCTTTCAGGATTAATACTAATTGTCTTTAAAACATAATTAAATGAAGACTTTTTTCCATTAAGATTTACAATATCATTTTGTTTTATTTCTTTTACATCATAAATTTTTTGAACGTTTACTTCACTAAATGACTTTAAATTATATGTGTTTTTAATTTTTAGCAAACCATCATTATACTTTTCAAATATATTAGAAACTACATTATCTTCAAATTCAAACAAAACATTAATTTTAATATCATTTGTAATATTATAATTAATACATAAATCAGTGCTATTTAAACATTTAATTTCAAGATTATAAACTGAATCAAAAGTGTCACTTACGGAATAATTAAATATAATACTATCATCTAATTCTTTGTATTTTACAATATTGTTTTCAATAATTATTTTATTCATATTTTTATTTATCCTCTATAATATTTTCACTAGTATTTGTAAAAAATTCATATCCATTATCCTCTACAATTTTAACTAAGCTAGAGTCACCACTTTTAATTATATTTCCATCCTTCATAATATGAACAAAATCTGGTTTAATATAATGAAGCAATCTTTGATAATGGGTAATTACTAATATTGATGGATTAAATTCTCTATAATATTCCATAACTTTTTCACCAACAACTTTTAAACTATCTACATCTAATCCTGAATCAATTTCATCAAGAATTAGCGTATTTGGTTCTAACATATACATTTGAAGTATTTCGTTTTTCTTTCTTTCTCCACCTGAAAATCCTTTATTTACACCACGATGTATCATATCTTTACTCATTTTCAAATTTTCAACATTTTTATCTAATTTCTTTATAAAATTATATAATTTAAAATTTTCTTTTTCTTTAGCATATAAAGCTGCACGTAAAAAATCTGCGTTTGTTACACCATCAATTTCTAAAGGCATTTGCATTCCTAAAAAAATGCCTAATCTAGCTCTTTCATCAACTGTTAAATCATTGATTAGAGTATCATCAAAATAAATATTTCCACTTACTATATTATAATGATTATCACCCATAATAACTTTAGATAAAGTAGATTTCCCTGTTCCATTTGGTCCCATAATAACGTGTATTTCACCACTATTAATAGTTAATGAAAAATTTTTAAGTATAGTTTTATTTTCTATTTCAACAGTAAGATTTTCAATTCTTAATGTATGCATAACATCATCTCCAAAACAATTATACATTATAAGCTCAAAAATGTCGATATTTTCGACTTTATAACACAATATTTATTTTTTTTTGCTTATCTTTGATTATTTAATTTATATAAGTACATAATATTTATGAATATTTGCAGTATTCACAAAAGAGTTTTACTCTTTTTATTTTTTTGCTATAATATTTAGAGGAGGATAAATTTATGGATTGTATTTTTTGTAAAATTGTTAATGGGGAAATTCCCTCTTATACTATTTTTGAGGACGACATTGTAAAAGTGTTTTTAGATGTTAATCCTGATTCTAATGGACATTTACTAATAATTCCTAAAAATCATTTTTTAGGATTAAAAGAAATAGATGATAAAATTCTTATGCATATTATGAAAATTGCCAGAAATATGGAGGAATTATTAGAAAGTAAATTAGACATTGATGGTTTAACACTTATCCAAAATAATGGTTGTGTTCAAGAAGTAAAACATTATCATTTACACTTAAAACCACATTATATATCTAAACAAGAAAAAAAAGATGTTAAAGATATTTATAATTTATTAATAAAATAAATTTATTGATAAATTATTTTTTTTATGTTAATATATCGGCAAAGGGAGGAATTTATTATGAATAAATTAGAAATATATTCAGATTTTGATAAAAAAATAGTTAAAGATAATTTTAAACTATATAAAAATTGTTCTATTAGTGATAAACGTATATTTGATTTTGTAAAAAAGTATATGAAAGGTGATTTATATGTTACAAAATTAAATGATGAAACTACTGTTATTGATGAAAATATGATATCAAAAAACGAATTAGAAATTGCAAATAAATTAGCAAAATCTAAGCAAAACGCTTTATATCAAAATTTAAATGAAGAATTTTTAAAATTTAGAAAATTAGCAAATAGATATGAATTTTTATTACAAAAATATGATAAGCAACTTGAACTAAGCAAATATGAAAATATGCAGCTTGATCTATTGCTTATTAAAATGACATATATACTTATTGAATTAAAAGTTAGTCTTAATCTAAGTTTGAACGATATTTCTATAAATAATATAAATTCATACTGTAAATGCATTATTTCAGATATTATAAATGAAAATTATGAACCTTTATCAATTAACAAACATATATATAATAAAGTATTAAATTTAGAAAAATAAAACATAAAAATTGATATTTGTATTTACATTAATAAAAAAAAGAGTATAATTTATAAATGCATAAGAAAAAGGAGTAAAAAAATGATAATAGAAGATTGGTCTTTAATAAAAGAAGAAAGTAACAATGAATATTGTCGAATAGATGACAATGAAAGAAAATTTATTAAGGGTATATTAAAAAACAATGACAGTTCCGAAACAAATATTATGACTGCATCAATAGCTTGTATGAATTTTGATAAAGCGGAATGTGATAACAAGGAATTATTTGAATTAGGAAATATAAATAGTGATTATAGACACTATTTAGAATCAAGAAAAAACAATAATGGAATTATTTCTAACTGGTTTTTATATAGTAAGGAAAATACATTAAGAATTAAGGCAATATTAAATAATGGTGCTACCACTGTAATTGATGATAAAGTATCATCTTATGAACCAGCAAATAACGAAATTATTTTAGAAAAAAATGGAAAATGTTTTATAATTGTTGAAAGCATTAATGAATTTGCTAAACAATTTCTACTAGTAAATAACAAATTTGATAATTTTAAGAATCATTCAATTTCTAATATAAAAAATTATGTTGTTGATTTAAATATTTTAGAAATTATTAATAATGAAATTGAAGAAGAAAAAATTAAAATAATGAAGAAAAAATATATGTAAAGTTATAAAGAAACCTATTTTAGGTTTTTCATTTTGAATAAAAAAACTACTAATATAGTAGTTTAATTTTGGTTGTATTATAAATAGTGTTGGTGAGTGTAAATCACTACACTATTTTTATTTAAAAAAAGGACATAAGTTTGATACAATGTAATTGATAAGAAAACATTGAAAGGAATAAACTTATGTCTACTAATA